>NZ_BAAHXT010000008.1:0-192039 GCF_054657935.1 Spirochaeta dissipatitropha
GTATGACGATTGAGCATGCAAAGGTGTCTGGTGCATTAACGAAGCTGGAGTATGAACAGGTTGCAAATCAAATTGCATAGCCTTCTCGTTTTTTGTTCTCGGGCCGGACTTTTAGCAACTTGCCGAACTTGCACGAGATATTCAATATTCATGACTGCCATGAAGTATGCACGCTGCAACTTCAATCTACTGCTGCGTAAGATCAACGAACTGGCGAAGACCGGAGGCTTGCTCTTGATTCACACCCCACGATTCAGACTGATCGAGCTTTATATCTGTTGTACAGCTTTCTTTTGCGTGAAGGAAAGTAGAAAAGGTAAATATGTCAAAGTCTTGTGGGAGTTACTTCACCAACATGGCAGATCTGCCATGTTGGCGTAATTGTTTCCAGATCAGTTAGAGATTTTTGATATGATCTGTGGCGAAGTTTAGCTGAGATTTCCGGAAATTGCCGCAGTTCACCTCTCGAGTTCAATATATCTGAACATCTGTGTTGTATATCTATACAGGAGCGAAGCGGACCCAGCTATTTTGCTGTTATCGGAAATATTTTCAATCTGGTTACGTTTCTTTAATAATATCCTCAAATGAATGAAATTTTACTTTTCCTTTCATTTCAAGGGTTTCATATTTTTTTATCTCTTCCCTGTCAATAATATCTTCATACATATCATTCAACGATGATTTTATTACAGTTGATTTATCTTTTTCTAAATAGTCGGTCAGAAAGAAAAGCATCTTTTCCTCTTCTTCAGTCAGTCTTATTGATACAACACTCATTTATACACATCCTCCCTCTTGGAGATTTTTACTACGATAATATCATCTTCCTGGAAATAAAATATTGCTCGATATTTCCCTTTCCTTAATCTAAAATACTCACGTAATTCAGATCCTTGCAATCTTTTAATATCAAATAGGGTCAAATCTTTTGTGAGTTCTAGTGATTGAAAAGCATGGTGCATATGCTCAAATATGTGCTTTGGAAGCAATCCTCTTTTATGTGCCTTTAAAACAGCATTTTCATATTTGATCATGTAAACATTGTAATACATGGTGTAAATTTTATCAAGAAATCTCGAAAATATTGCCTATCGCGTGAAGGATAGGAGGAGTGCGCACGCGCAGCCATTGGGCTGGCGTATGCAGTAGCCTGCGAACCAGTGAACAAGACCAGGATTGACGAATGGTAGTTAATAACAAATAATTGTACCATTCAGGAACTAACAGGAGAACAGATGAAGATTAAGATACAATTGCAGAATATAGAACCTGAATTTTTCGAAAACCTTATTCCTATTATGTCTGATGAGCTGTCGACACAGATTCAGGAAGGCAAGAGAGTGATGATAATGGATTATTCTGAATATGATGATCTGTTAACGGAACTGTCGGCTCTCAAAAATCATCTCGAGGAATATAGTCCAGAATTTCAGAAGAAAATTAATTTGGCACTCCATGATTTGATGTCTTCCTGGGAATATGCGTTTGAAAACACATCAACGTGATAGCTTGTAGATATCTGATTGATGAAATGTTCAATTGAATAGCTAAAGGAAGTCCAGAAAATCTATAACATTGCGGAGTTTTTGCAAGAGCATTCGCATAACAGTTTGTGTGCCATTGCAAGTATATCATATAATACGAAGAATGAAGGATTCAGATCCACATAGACGACTTGAAGAGATCGCTTCTGAATTGTCTCGAATTGATGAAGTCAGAAAGCAATTGATTGCTGAGCGAACGCAGCTGCAGAAGGATATACAGAAACCACAGATATCAAACGGCTATTTCGGCCAGCCTGCCTTGACCGCAACTCCTGAAACACCAGAAGAAAAAATACAGCTTTTTTTGACACTTTTTGGCTGCAGAGAAGATGTATATCCACGTTTCTGGAGCAATACTTCCAGCGGTAAATCAGGGTACAGTCCTGTATGTGCGAATGAGTGGCGTCCAGGTATATGTGAGAAGCCCCGGATAAAATGTCGTGCATGTCGGAATGCTGCTTTCCTGCCGTTTGACAGAGTCGCTGTTGAGAAGCATTTGTTGGGCCAGGAGGCTATCGGTGTGTATGCGATAAACGAGCACGATGCATGTGTTTTCCTCGCAGCTGACTTTGATAAGGATAGCTAAAGAGAGGATGTAGCTGCCTACCGCGATGCCGCTGCTTCTATGGGAATAGAGGTGGCGATTGAGATTTCAAAATCCGGCAATGGTGCCCACGCCTGGATATTCTTCTGGCAGCCTGTTCCAGCGTACAAAACCCGGCAGATAGGTGATGTAATACTCGGCAGGGCAATGGATGCCCGGTATTGTCTGGACCTGGGTAGTTATGATCGTTTTTTTCCGAACCAGGATTATCTGCCTAAGGGAGGTTTTGGTAATCTTATTGCGCTGCCACTGCAAAAAAGATACCGAAAAGCGGGACGGAGTGTATTTGTCGATTCTGAGCTTGAACCCCTGTATGATCAATGGGAATACCTGTCACAGATTCACCGATTGTCTCTTTCAGATCTTGATAAGCTTTTAGTGGAATATTCCTCGAGAAATCTATACGGCAGTTCAAAGACGATTCCGGATGATGTGCTTCTAGTATCAGATAACACTGTGCGTATGTATACACATACCGGAATAGAGCAGTGTACCGGTGAAGTTCAGATTACGTTGAGTGGACAGGTGAGTGTTTCCTTCGGTGAATTGTCTACACATGCTGTACAGAAATTAAAACGGCTGGCTACAATTGCAAATCCGAAGTTTTTTGAGGCTCAGCGATTAAGATTTTCTACCTGGAATATTCCCAAGTATATATTCTGTGGGGAGAACGATATAGAGAATCTATACTTGCCCAGAGGGTTGATAAAAGAAATAGAGCAGGCACTCCTGGAACTTGGCTATACCACTCGGGTCCATGATCAGCGTAACCAAAATTCAAATACAGATCTTACTTTTTCTGGACAGTTAGGAGAAGACCAGAAGAATGCCGTACAGACTTTGCTCAAACTTGATTACGCGGTATTGGTTGCCCCTACAGGAACCGGAAAAACCGTTATGGCCTTAAGCATCCTGGCGACCCGACAAATGCGGACCCTTGTGCTTGTTCACAGAAGCACCCTGATAGATCAATGGATCCAGGCAATCTGTAAATTTATACCCGAGATAACGCGAAAGGATATTGGAGTGCTTGGTGCCGGTCGAAAGAAACTGAAGGGTACAATAGACATAGCAATGCTTCAATCAATATCTGGAATGGAAGATATTCGTGAATTGACCTCAGGCTATGACTTTTTGATAGTCGACGAATGCCACCGGGTTCCGACAGTTAAATTTGAGCCCGTTTTGAAGGAAATTGCATGTCGAGCAGTACTTGGACTGACTGCGACACCACAGCGTAAAGATCGGTATGAATCAATTGTATATATGCAGTGCGGACCAGTCGGGTATACGCTTGATGATATACATAGGGCTTCACAGCAGAGGCTTGTGTATTTTCGCGAAACCCCGACGGAAGACCCCGGGAAAATGGATCATATTCATGAAATCTGGGATTTTTTGATAAATGCTTCAGATAGGAACGCAATGATTGTTTCGGATATCCAGAGCCTTCTGAAAGAAAACAGATCTCCGGTAATTATTTCGGATAGGGTTGAGCATATAACAATACTATCTGAATTATTGGGCAAGTTTTTTGAATGCCCAATCCTCATATTAACAGGAGGCCTTGGTAAGAGAGCACGAAAAGATGTATTAGCTCGGGTGACTGATTATGGTGCAGACGGGACACCGTTCTGCTTGTTCGCTACAGGCTCACTGATAGGTGAGGGATTCGATATGCCTGATCTGGATACTTTGCTTATATCAATGCCGATTTCTTTCCGTGGAAGATTAACTCAGTATGTCGGCCGACTTCACCGCCAGAACAATCATGACACTAAAGAAATCAGAGTGTACGATTATGTCGATACCTGTTCGGGTATGACAATATCAATGTTTAAAAAACGTTTGACTACCTATCGCAAATTAGGTTATCAACCTGTATATACCCAAACCGACAAGATTGCAAAATGGATCAAGTAGATGCAAAATTGTCCTGGTAGTAGATGGTTTTACTTTTTTCTCGGGTGAGTCAAGGAAGGAGCACCAAGCAACTCGAGGATGGTTGGATTGTGGTGACTGCGAGGGACTCTCTATCCAGACCGTCATGCAGTGGGAATTACCGAGGCTGGAGAGATGGACCGAGGGTCCTGTTCCAAAAAAAACAGCGAAGTAAATATATCTTGAACATCTGTGTTGCATATCTATACAGGAGCCGCCTGTATGGATATACAACACAGACCCCACGATTCGATTTTTCGCGCATATTTTTCAGATGCCGGCAGCATGACCGAGCTGCTACAGCTCGCACTGCCGGCGGAAACCTTCGATCGCCACTGCGGATCTCTCGCGGTTTGAGTAGAAACCGCTGCCGATCCTTGCGCCTGCTCAAAGAGTTGCTGGTCGGTGCTCGTTCTTGTTGTCAGTAACGGTTATAAACTTCCGGAATTGAGATTTTATTTCTCAACTAACTGCCCGGTAATGTATTTATGCAAAACACTTTTTACGAATGTTTGATATCGTAAGCCCTCGCGCGCTGCTCTTTCCTTGATTTTTTCTAATTCATACGGATCAATCCGTATATTCATTTTCTTCTCTGAGGTGATAAATTCCTTTGCGGCATTTCTAAATTTCTTTTGATCCTCTTCAGAAGGTTTAAACACTTCCGAAGAGTTCACATTTTCAAATGCTTCGATCAATTCTTTTTCTTCATTATCTAAGTATTTAGGATTCATTATCTTGCTCCTGGTCAGAAAGGAGATACATATATTTTCGACTCGGAAAATAGTTTTCAAAAAATATGTATCACTATCTATCACGTACGGTACACAGTATGTGTATTGATTATGCTTGATCACAAACATCCATTGATTCGGATATTGATCACGATTTGGATGGGGAATATTCAGCAGTACCCCGCTCTCAGCTATGGTCTCGATGATCTGATAAAAAGTAATTCCTCTTGTTTGAAAAAGAATTTCATTTTTATCCGCATCAAAATCAAACTTCATAGTCATATGATATGACTATGTGCGCACTTCGTCTGCCTGAGTTTACCCAAATTTAACATTAGCGCCTCATAATGAGTCAGCATGCCTGGTATTTTATGGTGCCGTTTTCTTATTACCAAGATGCCAGTCACTAATACGCCGGGCAATCTCGGCATACGCGATGGCGGAGAGGTGCAGACCGTCACTGGCAACCAGCTCCGGACGTTCGAGCCCCTGGCGGCTGAGTTCGGTAATGTCAAGAAAGCGCATGCCGGCTTCTTCGCTGCTATAGCGGGCAAAGTTATTGTAGGCATCGATTTCCTGGCTGACTGATTCCCCGAGATTTCTCCTTTGCCCGTAGGGTGTATAGCGGTAATCCGGTATTGAGAGGACCACTACTCTGGTCGGGTCCTTGTCCACAAATCCCAGGGCCATGTCCAGCAGTGCGAGAAATTGTTCCTGATAGAGGGAGAAATCTCGCTGCTGAAACTGATTGTTCACCCCTATTAAAAGCGTGACGAACTCGGGCTCCTGGTACCTGTACGCGGCCGACTGTGTGGCTGTCAGCAGCTTGTCGGTAGTCCAGCCTATTGTGGCAATAATCTCAGCTCGATCAACCCCGGGTAGAAGTTCGGCTGTCTGTCGGGGGAAGGCGTCCTCGAAAGCTGTCCCGGAGCCAATGGTATAACTGTCACCAAGAGCAAGCAGAAAGGGCTGCGTGACCGATGGGGTAGCTTCCTCATCGGCTGTCGGAGAGGCGCAGGCAGTGAGGACTGCCAGTAGGCCTGCCAGCGCTACCATTACGATCAGTATGGTGAGTTGTCTACCGACGGGTTTCATACTGTGGCAGGCTGCAGAACTGCATGTACGCATGGAATTCTCCTGGATAAAATGTAATTTCACAAAAAGCTCATGAAAAGTCAAAAAACAGGCAGGACAGTATCAATATATTCACCCACGGTTTGCGAAGCAATATCGCGAGTTCAGGAGCGTCCGCCTGTAATGCCGGAAATTTAATAAATAAACTGAAAACCTGCTTGCTTTGTCCATACCAGATGAACGAGAGTTACAATTGGTATAAAAAAGGAGGAAGGGTATGGAAACTTTTTCGAAGGGTAAGGCTCTGCAGTTCGGCTGGGAGACATTCAAGGCGAATGCTGGATTTCTGATTGGGGTTTTTATTGTTGGAGGCATTGCAGTATGGGCCCCAGATGTGATCAGCGGTTGGTTATTTCAGGGATCAGGGGTTCTGTCGCTGTTGTTATCATTGTTGGGTATTGTGATAACCTTAGTTGTTTCAATCGGGATTACCAAGATTGCCCTCAAGTTCCTGGATGGTGAGACACCTGAGTTTGCTGATCTGTATCAGCATTATGATTTATTCCTGCCGGTTTTTCTGGTTTCCCTGCTGTACGGGGTAATTGTCGGTCTTGGGTTTGTTTTGCTGATTATCCCGGGAATTATTCTGATGTTGATGCTGTTTATGTGTGACTACCTGGTGATTGATCAGAAGATTGAGCCCATTACGGCCTTGAAAACCAGTGCCGCTATGACCAGGGGCCATAAGGGCAATCTGTTCTTGTTTACGATTATCCTGGTATTGCTGAATATTGCCGGATTTCTGGCGCTTGGGATTGGTTTGCTGGTTACAATGCCTGTTTCTGTTCTGGCGAGTATACACATATACCGCGAGTTGCTGTCCCTGAATCGTACTGACTCAGGCGAGCCTGCTGCCTGAAAATGAGAATAAGCAAACGGCCGAAGCAGTTGGCGTCTCCCTACGGCACGATTACTCTGTACAGAAACCAGCATGGTGTTCCAGTGGTTTCTGCGCCGAACGATCTGGCTATGTATTATGGCCAGGGTTGGGTGCAGATGTGCGACCGTCAGCTGCAGGCTCATATGCTGAAGATTATCTTTACCGGTCGTGCGGCTGAGTTTCTCGGGAAGGATCTGATTCCGGTGGATGAGTATATCCGCAGTTTTCCTTTTCTTCCTGATCCCGATGAACAGCTTTCGGCTATGCGGCCAGATGCCCGTGCTGCCCTGGAGGCTTTTACCGAGGGCTGTAATGCCTGGTTTTCCAGTAATAAACCTCGCTGGGAGTGGCGTCTGGCTGGTGTTCAGATCGAGGATTTTTCCTCTGCTGATGTTCTGAGTATTCTCAACGGCTTCGGGTTTATCGGCTTGACGGATACGCATATACAGACGAAGCGATTTATTATCCAGATGCTGCAGAACGGGGTCTCGCCGCAGCAGGTGAAGGAGCTGTTTCCACGGATTAGCGAGGAGATTGATCTTGAGCTGATTCAGTCGATCCGGCTGGGACCATCTCCGGTCCCGCCTGAGATCGCCTGGTATGTGCCTTCGTTCTCGGCGAGCAACAACTGGGTTGTGTCGGATGGAAAGGGATCGGCATTACTTGCCAACGATCCGCATCTGCATGTGACCCGGCTGCCGGCGATCTGGCAGGAGATCGTTCTGGAATCCGATGGCCGTTGTTTCAAGGGGTTTTCGATTCCGGGTCTGATCGGGGCGATTGTGGGCCGTAGTCCGGATCTTGCCTGGGGGCCAACCTATTCATTCCTGGATATGCTTGAGTACCGCATAGAGGAGGTTCGTGACTGCTGTGTGCGTCGCGGTGACGACTGGTTGCCGTTGCATCAGCGCAGTGAGACTATTGCTGTCCGCAAACAGGATCCTGTTGTCAGAACATACTGGGAGAGCGATCATGGTCTTCTGGAAGGATTCAATGAAAACAATCTGTCCGACGGATATTATCTCAGTCTGGGCTATTCTGCAGCGAAGCATGTTGGCGGCGGAGAGACTGAGGCTGTTGTGGATATTTTCCATGCACGCACTACAGAAGAAGGTCTGGATATCTACCGGAAACTGGAGTCCCCTTCCTTCTGCTGGGCCTTTGCGGATACTCAGGGGACAATCGGTTACCGTATGACGGGAAGGGCTATACAGCGGGATCCGGGGAACTCGGGTTTGATTCCGCATCCGGCCTGGAATACGGAGCCTATGAGCTTCCTTCCAGCTGAGGATATGCCGCTCAGCTGCAGCAGCAGCGCGGGCCGGATTGTAACGGCCAACAATAATCTGACGGCTGGATACAAGACGACTCTTCAAAGCGCTCCGATGCCTTCATACCGCGCTGATCGTATCGAGCAGCTGCTGCAGCAGGCGGAAGATTATTCCGTGGAGACCATGCGGACTATCCAGCTTGATCTCTACTCGCTGCAGGCTGAGGCTTTTATGAAGCATATTCTGCCTCTGTTGCCGGATCATCCTAACGCGGTCCATCTCCGGGACTGGAACTGCTGCTACTCACCGGAATCTGTCGGGGCGGTGTACTTCGAACGATTTTATTGCAGGATTATTGAATATATGTTTTTTACCCGGCAGATGGGCGGGGATGTCTTTTCTCATCTCTGGGATGAGTCCGGCTTGTTTGTAACCCTTCACGGGCATTTTGATGCGGTGATTCTGGCTGAAAGCTCGTCCTGGTGTTCTGAGGAGGAGCGTCGGGACTGGATACGGCAAGCCCTGCGTGAATCCCTGTCGCAGCCGCCAATACAGATGCAGAAGTTCCGGAGGTCGGTCATGCGGCATGTGCTGTTCGGCTCGGTGCTGCCATCGTGGCTGGGTTTTGATCATGGGCCGGTTCATTTTCCGGGCTCACGGGCTACGGTTAATCAGGGGCAGTTCTACCGCAGCGGCGGCATGGATACTTCGTTCTGCCCATCTCTTCGGCTCATAACAGATATGCAGTCGGATACGGTGCATACGAATCTTGCCGGAGGAATCAGCGACCGACGTTTCTCTTCCTTGTACCTCAAGGGTCTGGATCTTTACCTTCAGGGAAAGCTGAAGACTACATAGTTTAATCCAGTCGCCAAAGAAGAATCCCATTATCAGGATTATCTTGCCATCAGCGTCAATAGGTGTATGTGCGGTAGCGTACAGACTGCGGGAATGCAAAAGTCTACCTTTGGAACAGAGGAGACAAGAATGAATATAAGAAAAACACGTTGGCTGATTTTTATGACCATGATAGCTGGAATTATTACAATGGCCGGTTGTCAGGGTGTCGTTTCGGAAAACGGTGATGATACCGGGAATGGTGACTCTGGAAATGGGGTGAGTGAAGAAAACGGAGAGACCGATCTCGGTCCTGGTAGCGATGGGGGCCCTGCTGCTGTAAACCTGAATTCAGCTGGCAATTATGTGATCCTGGCAAAGAGTGCGATCACAACCACTGGAACCACAGCAATCACTGGGGACCTTGGCATCAGTCCTGAATCTCTTTCGGATACCGAAGGGTTTTCACCTACACTGGATATAGATGGCACATTTGCGACTTCATCGTATGTGACCGGAAAAATTTATGCAGCTGGTATGACCGAGCCTACTCCAACCGAGCTGACAGCAGCTATTGGCGATATGCAGTCTGCATACACCACTGTGGCAGGTTTGTCCGATCCGGATGTAAACAATCTTGGTTCTGGTGAGATCGGCGGCTTGACTATTGAGCCGGGGCTCTATAAATGGGGTACCGGAGTTGCAATTTCTACAGATGTGACGCTTCATGGTTCGAGTACTGCTACCTGGATTTTCCAGATTGCTGAAGATTTGACCGTTGCAAACGGTGTTCAGGTTACCCTTGCCGGCGGTGCGCTGGCTGAGAACATTGTGTGGCAGGTTGGTACCAATGCGGCGATCGGTACTACCGCAGCTTTCGCAGGTACACTTATGACCGGATCCGATATCTCACTGAATACCGGGGCGTCAGTGAACGGGCGTTTGTTCGCACAGACTGCTGTTACGCTTGATGCCAACGCAGTTACTCAGCCCTAGATCGATCAGTTTTTCCCTTGCTGTATATGGCCGCGAAGATATTAATCTTCGCGGTCTTTTCTTTATCCAGCGAAGGGTAGTAGTACAGTAGCTGGGGATTTTCAGGATACATCCGGAGCTGCAGACAGGAATTCTACTGCCCGCTGCAGGTGTGCAGCGCGGGTGGTCGCCTTCATTTTGTCGAGCATGCGGGGCATCATTGCCATACGGTGGTTTGATTCGAACAGCCTGCGGTGGCGGTGAATGAAGTGCCAGTACAGGGCTGTCCAGGTTTCCTCCCAGGGGCCGCTGGGGTAGTCAGACATTTTGCGCAGGTAGTTGCTGCCGCTGATATATGGTTTTGTTGCAAAAAGACCGCCGTCAGCGAACTGGCTCATGCCATAAACATTGGGCACCATTACCCAATCATAAGCGTCAAGGTACATGCCCATAAACCAGCGGTAGACTTCGTTGGGATCGGTTTCTGTCAGTAGCATAAAATTTCCATGTACCATCAGCCGTTCGATATGATGGTTGTAGCCGTACTGCAGGGCGTTCTTTACAGCCAGGTCGATTGGAGGAATGCCGGTGCGACCTGTCCAGAATGCAGGTGGGAGCTGGCGGCTGTGTCCGAATGTATTGCTGCTCCGCATTGTGCATCCATCCTGTTCGTAGGCGGCGCGCATAAACTCCCTCCATCCCAGTATTTGCCGTACAAAACCTTCAAGCGAGTTTATAGGTATGCCGACGCGGTCGGCATGCGCAATAGCGGCATCGAGTACTTCCCGGGGCTGCAGCAGTCCAATGTTGATCAGTGGTGACAGGCTTGAATGAAATACGCGTGTATGTCTGCTGGTCAATGCGTCCTCGTAGGCCCCGAAATCTGCAAAGCGTTCAGTCAAAAAACTGTCGAGCGCTTGTCGGGCTGTTGTGCGTGTCCAGCCGATCCAGACTTCGGCTTCTCCGTATTGCTCTCCGCCGATCTGTGAAAGCCAGCTGAGGGCATCCTCAATTGCCTGGCTTTCGGCTGAAGATTCTCCCTGGCTGCTGTGAGCCTGAATGTCGGGCGGCAGGTGTATGTCTTTCGGGAGTTTCTTTCGGTTCGCCTGATCAAAGCTCCAGGCATCTCCCAGCGGGAGCCCGTCCTCGGATACAAGAATGCGCCAGTCCCTGCGAAGTTGTTGATAGAATCGGGCCATGTGCCGTTTTGAGTCGAGGTATCGCTGTATTGATTCAGCGCGGGGCAGGAGAAACAGCGGACTTTCGTACCATATGCGCTCAATGCCATGCGTCCGGGCAGCTGCCGTGAAGGCTTTCTCGAGATAATTATCACTGGTATCGGCCACGTGCATGCTGCGTATACCATCATCGGCTAAATGCTGCCAGACCTCTGCCGCTGATTCAATGCTCCGCAGGTCGATGTAGTGTACCTCAAATCCGAGTTCGCGCAGTTCACGTGCGTAGGTCTGCATGGACAGCCTGTTCAGCAACAGTCGCTGGCGATGTGCCGGGTTGTAGGTAAGCAGCAGTGGCTCCTCGATCATATAAACCGGCCGGCTACGCTCAAGTACCGGATTACGCAACGGGTCAATTAATTGATGCGGATAGATAAGCGATGCACTACTCATGTCTGTAAAATACTGCTTTGGAGACGTGCTGGCCAGCTATTGCTTTATACCCGATCTGGTATAGCGCGTGTATAGCGCGCTATTTTATACCCGAAAAGGTATATTGTCATTTTCTCGTTTGCATCTATACCCGTACGGGTATATAATAGTGTTATGAAAACGAGCGAATCCAACCGATTTTCAATACTCGTCAAAACAGAGCGTAAGCGTCTGGGCTTGACGCAGGCTGATCTGGCTCTGCGGGCGGGGGTAGGTTTGCGCTTCGTGCGGGATCTGGAGCAGGGCAAACCCAGTCTCAGGCTGGATACCCTGAATCAGCTGCTGTATATGTTCGGCTATGAGGCCGGTCCTGTGCGGATTGAGTCGACTTCGTCGACAGCTCAGTCAGTCCAGATTGATCAGGAGGAGCCAGATGCGTAGGGGGGTGGTGTTTTTCCGGGAATTGCGTGCGGGTACGCTGGAGGAGACCGAGCATGGCTACTGTTTTGTTTATGATGCCGGGTATGTACAGCACCCGGAGGCACAGCCTGTCAGTGTGCATTTTCCGCTGCAGGAAGAACCCTTTAGCACTCAGACCTTTTTCCCTTTCTTCGATGGTCTGATTCCTGAGGGATGGCTGCTGACGCTCGTGGAACGTAACTGGAAGCTGAATGTGCGCGACCGGATGGGTCTGCTTCTGACGACCTGCAGTGACTGCATCGGGGCTGTGCGGGTGCTGCCGGATACTGATTCCGAGGCTTCATCATGAGTCGCTGTCTATGCTGTTTCAGGGATTTACGCGGCAGTGATCCGCGCTGTGCTGATTTTCCGGATTACGGTTATCATCGTCGCTGCGCAGTTGAGTTGTTCGGTACTGCTCATGCTCCTCAGTTGGGTTTTGCACTGGATGATATCGAACATATCGGCGTGCAGGTGGTCCGCAGTTCGATTACTGTGCCGGGGGTACAGCGCAAGCTCTCACTGGACTGGCAGCATCCGGATCATCCGCGCCCCAATGATCGATTGACGATTGTGGGTCTCTGGGGGCGTTATATACTCAAGCCTCCCAGCGATGAGTATCCACAGCTGCCGGAAAATGAAGCGCTCATTATGCAGCTGGCCCGTGAGCTGAAAATTCCGACTGCAGCCAGCGGTTTGATCCCCCTGGATAGTGGTGAACTCTGCTATATCGTCAAACGTTTTGACCGCGACCGTGAGCATCATAAGCTTGCTATGGAGGACTTTGCCCAGATCAGTGGCCGTCTGACTGAGGACAAATACAAGGGCAGCTATGATCGGCTGGCAAAGCTTCTGGCTCAGTATTCCTGCCAGCCAGGAATTGATGTGGTGCGCCTGTATGAGCTGCTGTTGTTCTGCTATGTCGTCGGAAATGCCGATATGCATCTTAAAAACTTTGCCCTGTATGCCCCGCGGGATGGCCGGCTTCAGCTGACGCCAGCCTATGACCTGCTGTCAACCGCACTGGTTATTCCGGAAGATCCGGAGGAATGCGCGCTGACCTTGAACGGACGCAAGCGCAATCTGCGAGTCTCCGACTGGCTGATATTTGCGGAGCGGGCAGGGGTTGCTCCCCGTGCCGCCCATAAGCTGCTGCAGCGTATGGCAGCATCCGGGGATATTATTGCCGGAACAGTATCCCGCTCGCTCCTGTCCGAACAGCAGCAGCAGGCGCTCATGAAACTTGCAGCGTCCCGTCTTGCTGCACTGCGCTTCTGATCTATGTGATTTGACTAAAACGACATTGAAAAGTTAAAAATGTCAAAGTCTTGTGGGAGTTACTAGACCAACATGGCAGATCTGCCATGTTGGTCTAGTTGTTTCCAGATCGGTTAGAGATTTTGGATATGATCTGCGCTTTTCCTTTCTCTTGCGTGAGGGATAGGAGGAGTGCGAAGCAGCCTGCGGGCTGCAGTGTCGTGCTGTCTCGTTTGGCCATTGCCGGCAGCTCGCAGGCCGGAGCGCCCTTCGGGCGCGCAGCTCCGCATAGCCCGACCCCGCCAGAGGCGGGGGCACGCCCTGTCATGCGGCCTGATATTTTTAGTTCCCTTCGATTGTAATACTGATCAGATCCTGGTAGGTCCCGGCTGCGGGCAACTCATTGTATGGCAGAATCTCAATGTCCATGGGGAACCTGCGCCCGTT
The DNA here is from genome assembly GCF_054657935.1 of Spirochaeta dissipatitropha. Classification (NCBI taxonomy): domain Bacteria; kingdom Pseudomonadati; phylum Spirochaetota; class Spirochaetia; order Spirochaetales; family Spirochaetaceae; genus Spirochaeta; species Spirochaeta dissipatitropha. Next base: position 13,694 of record NZ_BAAHXT010000008.1, read on the forward strand.
CGCTCCGGTTGGTGGTTCTCCGGCGGCGGCGCTTATATTTCCTCCGGCTGTAAGCTGAAGTACTGTTCCGTCGAAGCTGAACTGGTACGGAACCGAATCACCGCTGACTTGGTCAATCAGCACTCCACCATACTGACTCTGAAGAGTTACATTGAAGCTGGTGTTGGCCAGAACACCCAGATCTGCGCTGCGTTGGAAGCCGGGCAGTAATTCATCGTAGTTCAGTTCATAATTGCTGCTGCCGCTGCTGTAGGGGGCGCCGCTTTCGAGGATTTCCATGTCGATAACTTCATCCATAGTAATGCGTATCCGCAGGTCATGGCTGTCTATGAGGGGGGCATTTGCCGAATCCCCGCTGTACAGCTGGAGCTGGATGGTATCTTCAAAGCGTCCTGCTTCGGGAAACTGTCCGGGATTAAAGCGTATTGTATAGATCACGTCGATGGTCTGCCAGCGGTTGCTTTGATCAAAGAACCCGGCTATACCATTGCTGTCAGTGATCAGTTCTCCGTTGGCATCAAGGGCCTCGTAGTACAGTGGGCTGCCGCTGTCTTCGTGAACCGCATTGCGGTTATGGTGACTCCCTCCTGCGTTCTGCCCGGCATTGAGGGTGAAAAAATATTCGACTGCTGCGCCTCGGTGTCTGATTCTGGCGGTGCGGCTTACTTCGACTATTCCCGTCAGACTGTATGTTTCGTTAATCGGTTGGCCCGGGTTGCCCTGAAATTGCAGGGTGAATGGCCATACGGCTCCGGTGGACAGCAGCATCAGTAGTATTACCGTAGCGTTTCGAAGATATTTGTTGTGTATATACATAGTTCTACTCCATTTTGACTGCATCCAGCTGAATGCGTCCTGCCGTATCAGGGGGAATTTCGAAGTTTCCACTGCGGCCATCCAGCAGCACCAGGCGGTAGCTGCCGTGACGCAGGCCATATAACTCGACCGTTCCATCCCGATTGGAAAAGAACCGGACGCGCTCTTCCTGTTCATCCTTTTCTTCCAGTTTATCCTGTTCAGCATACAGCCATCCAGCAGCCAGAGGCAGCGCATGGCCCTCAGCTGTCTGCAGCTGGAGAGCGACGGTGAGGTTAGCATCACTGCCGACAACAATCCTTGTGCCCTGCTGAAACCCTGGATTGATATGAAACCGATCAACACCAAGGGAATATCCCTCCGGAAGTTCGGATACCTCGGCTGCAAGCGTGTGATAGGCATATGACTTTAAGTTGGCAATGCCGCCGGAACCCCAGGGATACAATCGTGCAACCGCACTTCCTCGTTCGCTCCGGAGTCCTACATCGAAATCCCTGAAAAGTGGGTGTGGTACTACAATGACAAAGGCGTCCCTGTTAGGTCGGGATAATGTGGCTGCTCCATCGGCATACAGCAGTCCGACTGCGGCTCGTGCAGCGAGATTACTGCGCCCTGTTGCGTCCCCCCGATTGAAATCGTGACTGCCCCGCAGGCTGGATTCGAACACCGGTGTGCTGAGGCGGAGAGCTGCGCTACCGCTTGCTGGCGAATAACCATCAACTGAGGGATCCTGCATGTTTATATTCTGAACTGCACCAGTGGCAGAAAGCAGGGTGCCGGCCTGTTGGTATACATTGCTGCTCAAGGAGATGCTGGTCCGGGGTTCGATCATGTCATGGCTGATTGAGGCAGCGGGTCTACGCGAGGATTGATCCGGGGTATATGAGTAGCTGATGCTCAGCTGTCCTCTGGGGTCTGAGCTTTCAAACAGTTCCACGGATCCTCTCATAAGCAGATTGGCTCCTCGTTCAAGATAATGCCCTAAAGTCAGTATAGCCTGGGCAGAGCTTTCAGCTGGATCACGACGAAGATTCCCACGTAGAGTGCCGGTAATTCCCGTATTTCGGGTCAAGGATTGGGCAATAGTGGTGTACAAAGATACAGCGTCGCGATTGCCCTGATTGGGACGTTCGCTGGGGGTCCTTATACGTGGCCCCTGAATTCGGGCGCCGGCCAGAATACGGGGGGAGGTATTCCGCTCGGGGAACAGCAGCTGATACTCCAGTTGTGCCATACTTCCATATGTAATTGCCTCATCTACAGCTTCCATATACCCGGCCAGATCGAGGTTGAAATTCCCCAGTGCTGTGCTGTGTATTGAAGAAAACGCAGCAAGGATTTCACCTGATGCTATGGTCGCTCCGAATCCAGCGGTCCATTTTTCATGCATGCCGCGCTGCATATAAGCTGCGATCTGCCAGTGTTCGGGATTATTTTCTGCAATTCCGCCACCTAATGCGTAGCGGTTACTGCCGGGTACCTGAAGCTTGGGGTTATGCGGGGCCTCAATATGCAATACCTCGCTGCGCTGCATATCGTCGCTTATTTCAAGTCGGATGGTATTTTGCCCTGCCGGCAATGGAATGTCCTGAATATCGAATTCGCCGGCAGGTAGATGTAACTGATCAATCATGCGGTTATTTACAAAAATACGCACTCGTGACGGTGAATCAAGATATATGCTGCTTCTACCCAGACTGCGGGTAATCCGCAGGGGCTGCAGTGCATCATTGTGTGCCAGTACAACACCCAGAATGCTTTGTTCCCTGATCAGGCTGAATTGTGGAAGTGCTGTTGTCCCGATTTGCATGCTAATCAGATTATGAGGCAGATCGAGTCTGTATCTCGCATCATCAAGATTCAGTGCAGGATCGAGATGATGTGCGTAGGTAACTCTGCCATAGAAATTATGATTGTGATTATTTTGTTCCGGAGCTAAAGTAATGCCGCTGTCAGCGCTGATTGTTGCCGGCAGTCTATGGCTGTTGGAAGCAGAAGCATCTGAGCTGCGATACTCAAGTGTAGCATCAATGTTGGCGAAAATACTGAGCTTGCTACCTGGCTGCAGTGTTTCCGGAATCCGCTGATTGCGCTTTTGTACTGACAAATCCTGCAAGACGTTTGTGCCTGGTTGAGGACGAATGATTACCAGGGAATCCTGCTGATCAAGGACGATGATGATTCCTTCTTTTGCAGCCGTCTCTATGCTGACAAACATATTGCCCTTATGCTGCACCGCGGATGACAGGATTGCGTCAATAAGCTCTGGTCGTAGTGCACTGCGTATGATTTCAAATGCATCAGTATGAATTTTGCGGAGGTCCATGGATTCAGGATCAATGAGTACAAGCACATCATCATGTAGCTGCTGGTTCAGCACCAGCGGTACATAGACTTCCTGAAGATCGTGAAGATCTTTTGGGGACTGGGCGTAGACAGGGCTCGATGCCTCATTAGCGGTATTCAGAATGAGGATAAGGATGAGCAGCTGGATTGTGCTTGTTCTAGTTCGAAAGACTGAACTCAACATTTTGTGCTCCCGCAGTACTGCCGTCGGGCAATTCAAGTCGGTAGCGACGGTAGGTGCCAGCCAGCAGATTATGCTGCGCCAGTCCTTCAAGCTCATTCGAAGAAAAAACAAGGCGTGAGCCATCCTGAAGTTGCACCGTAATTTCAAGACCATTCAGTAGTTGATGAGCCGTACCGAGGTTTTCCAGACGGATAATGATTTCTGGTTCACCGAGCTGATCAGGACCAGATTCGATCGATATCTGCACATCGGGTTTTGCCCCCCGCGGTGTAATGTAAATTGCCGCCAGATAGCGAAATGATATGTTTATTACTCCGCCCTGAGTAGTCTCCTGTTCTTCAAAACTGATTGGCAGCTGTTCTGCCAGCAGGCGGTAGGATTGCTCCCGGGTAATGCTTTCCGGGCCCGTCCAGCGTACACGCACAGTCCGCCGCTCATTTGCTTCGAGGATCAGTCTACTCGGGAAAACGCTGAACAGATCGTCAGCTGGTTCCCGGATTTCTGTTCCGTCCGGCTGCAGCTCCCGCGTCAGCATAGATAGCTCGACAGCAATCTCGGTGTTGCCGGGATTGTGAAGCTGGAAGCTACGCGATGAGCCGCTGCCTTGAGGCTCGAATGTCTGGGATATCGGTTGCATTGTAAAACTGTGAGCCGAGCCTGCTACAATGAGTAGTAAGGCCAGCACGAAAACGGGACGAGTGCCGTGGCACTCACCCCGCTGTAGCCTAAAGCTTTGCATGGTCTACTGAGCCGAAATTTCGAATGTCAGAGTGTCGATATAGCTGCCTTCTGGCAGGAAATCACCCTCAACCCCACCTCCGGAATGGCTCAACAGCAGCTCACGTTCCAGACCCTGTGCAGGGGTCCTGTCGCCATTTGTGGTAACATTTACAGCTCCACCGCTGAGATCAACCTGGCTCCCGCCATAAGTGAGTTCGTAAATCAGGCTTCCCTGACCGGCTTCGTGTTCAAGAATACCGTTGTTGGCTGAAGAAAGGCTGACTGTATATCCTGTCTGACTGTTGCTGCGTTCGAATATTGTTGCCAGCAGCACATCGCTGACCGATTCCGCCAGTGTGAGCTGTACATTTTCGTCTACTATACGCAGTTCGGTGATCAGCGGCATATTACCGTTAATTGTCAATGTACCGCTTTCATTCCACTGTCCGAATGTTGGCGCAGCTATAAGCAGCGCTAGTATCGCAGATAGAGTGATTTTCTTTATTACATGCATTGTGAACCTCCTGTGTTCGCATTTTAATTGTGACAAACATAACATAATTACTAGTCTTAATCAAATTTGGTCAGCTGCCGACAGCAACGCAAGATGTGTGCCATAATAAAGGACAATGCGAAGTGATCACATGTCAAAAATCTCTAATAAACTTGGAGGCGTCAGGCCATATCTGGGATTGATGGGGGCATAGTTTCGTGAGCAGCTGGGTAGGCCGACCCCGGTTCAGCAGGAAAAACACTTATAGAATAGAGGAAATTGCAAAATTACGTGCAATTTCCTCCTCGCATTAGTAGCGAATTCTCAAGTTGTTTTATGTAAACAACTTGAGAATTTATAGTCTTGCGAATGCTCATGCAAAATGTAATTTTGCAAAAAGCTCAATAGTTTTGTGGGTTTTTCTAACTACTCAGGAATTCTTGTGTAGTACGAAAATGGCACCATTGTCTAACGAGTATTGAGTTTACCCACCAGAATCCAGCTCAGTGGCAGTCCGACATCCGCCTTCTGCAGATCCATCCGGCCTGCTGAGATATCTTCGGGATATTCCTCCATGAATTCAAACTGGAAGCCTGCCTGTTTCAGACTGTTGAGAATCGCGCTCATGGTGTGGACGAACCAATACTGCTTTGTAGTCGATTCATAATCCGTGCCTCCCACATAATCCAGACCCCCCTGATCCACACAGGGATCGTTCCGGAAGTAGCGGTCAGCCAGGACGATAACGGGTCCAGGCGCATTCTGTACCCCTGTACCGAACTCAGATTCGGCAGAGCCGTCGCAGGGCAGGGCTTCAGCTATGGGGTGAATCTCATGAATGAATATATGTCCGCCCTGCTTCAGCAGGTTTTTACAGACCGTGAAGAATTCCGGAAGGTCTGGCATCCAGCCAAGGCAGCCTACACTTATATAGACCTTATCAAAACACCCATTCCAGCTTGCATCAATGTCGTATACATCGGTACAGACAAACTCGACTGGAATTCCGCAGTTTGCTGCCCGGTCGATGGCTTCCTGGATTGCATGGGTGGATATGTCGAAACCGACGCATCTATCCGCGCCAAGATTTTTCAGGGACATGAGTTCCTGGCCGTTGTTGCAGGCTACGTGGGCGATTGCGGCTCCCTGCAGCCCAAAGCGCGCATGGAGTTCTGTTTCTCGCTCCGTTAATATGCTGTATCCCGGCTGGGAAAATACTGTGTCCAGCCGTTTACCTGCTGCTTTACGGTGCAGGGGCATAACTTCGTCCCATGCCTGTCTGTTGGAATCGGTAATAAACTTTCTGTCCATGCTGTGTCCTTTTTAGACAAGATATACCATGCGCTGCGGACGGCATAGCCCAACCTATATCAGCCCAGGACAACACCTACCGCACAGATTTATTGAGTAGAGGAAATTACAAAATTACCTGCAATTTCCTCCTCGCATCAGTAGCGAATTCTCAAGTTGGTTTATGTAAACAACTTGAGAATTTATAATCTTGCGAATGCTCATGCAAAATGTAATTTTGCAAAAAGCTCAGTATTCATAAATTTCCTGGATTTAAGATTGAATTAAGGATATGAAGCTAATACTACCTGTAGAGATTATTTTACAGGAGATGCTTATGTTAAAGAAATGTGCTTATGCTCTGGTTTCCGTGTTCCTTCTTATAGGGATTATTAGTTGTGGCAATTTGTGGTTTGGTGCTCTGGAAGGCTTTGAATTTGAAGCAAACTATAAAACTGCAGCAGGATTGCTTGACTTCGATATACACCTCGATTTTGAAACCGGTACTACCGGTACATTGAAACTGGGTACTTCTGCATATATATTGGGCGGATGGATGCCTCACATGTATGAAACCTGGGAATTCACCTATGAGTATGATTTCAATGAAGAAGCTGGAACTATCCGGCGCAGTGGTGAGTCTGCTATTCAGTTTACAACCAGACAATCGCCACCTAACCTTGAGGTGGTTCTCCAGAACTGGCCTGAAAGTAGCAGTAACGCCGTACTGAAAATGGTAGTGGACGCTGAGTAATACTGGTTGAACTGTTCGGTTTGAACAGTAGTAAGCTGCCTGATCTGATGTTCAGGCAGCTTTTTTCAGGAAAATTACAGAATCCTATCTGACTGTGTCGCGGTACTGATCTATGCAATTCGGCTGTATTCCGGAACCGCAATGCTTCGAAAGGTCGGCAGTAGAGCAATGCTCAATAGAACAGCGGCGCTGAGAAAAATAGCCGCGAAACTGAATCCGCTATCGAGCATGAACCCGAAGAGCATAGGTCCCATAGCTGTGCCGAACACTGCAAATGCGGTATAGACGCTTCTGATTCCTCCCAGATTGGCAACACCGTGAATTTCGGCAATTACAGCTGACTTGATCGGGCTGCTGCAGCCAATAGATATTCCTGCCAGAAACAGGAAAACTGCGGCACCCCAGGTGCCCTGGCTGAGTGCCAGAAATATAAGTCCTGTTATAAGCGGCAGTAGATGCAGCGAGAACAGCCGCCGTGCAGAGAATCTATCCACAAGGCTGCCGCCGAATAATCCGAAGAGAAACCTGGTAAAGGCATAGCCGGAAAAGAGCACACTGTACAGTTCAAGGTTCCAGCCACGGGACTCAGCCATGACGATCTGGTAGAAGAAAACACCGGTTGTTGTAGCGCTCAGTACTATCAGTACCGGCATCAGGGACCAGAATTCTTGCTGGCGTACGACGCCCCAGTGTGAACGTGAAGCTTTGCTGCCTCCGTTTGCGTTCCCCTTATTTTTCCCGGCTGTGTCCAGTTCGTCCATGGGCAGGAAGCGCAGTAAAGGAAGCATAACCGCAATCAGTATAGCACCGTTCATTGCCAGGCTTGTCCGCCAGCCGACCAGTGGAATGAGCATGGTAATGACAACAGGAAAAATCATCTCTCCGGTGGCATAGCCCAATGATGAAAGACTGAGCGCTTTCCCCCGATTACTGTCAAAGGAGCGACCGATCACGGTCTGGCTTATATGGCTCATGAGTCCCTGGCCGGCAAAGCGCAGGCCCAGGAGTGCGAGCGGCAGCAGAATTGGAGAATGAATCAATCCGAGCGCCAGTGAGGCGGCAGCGAGAATAATGAGGGTGCGGTAGACATATGACTTCAGCGGGCGGTAATCGATTCTGGAACCAAAGTTGATCAGCAGTACCGAGGATGTAACCGTTGCCGCGGCGTACATAGTTCCGAACAGGCTGTTGGATAAGGACAGTTCCTCCAGAATGTAGGGCACGTACAGCGAGATAAGAAATGTCTGGCCTAAACTGGAAAAGAATGTAAATGAAAAGCCGAAACCGACTTTCCGCAGATGAGAACGCAAGAATAATATGTAGTTTTTCATAGGATTACAGGCATTATACCAGATTGCGGTCGCAAGGTGGAAGGGGGCCGTTGTCAAGCATCCGGCAGCCGGCAGCAGCAATTCAAGATGTGCGCTAGAATATAGCACAATACCATGTGTCCACATGTCAAAAATCTCTAAGTGACTTGGAAGTTGCTACACCAACATGGCAGATCTGCCATGTTGACCTAGATACTCACACAAGACATAGAGATTTTTGATCTTTTACAAAATAAGCTCTCATGTACAGGCGCACATCTTTAATTGCTGCTGCCGGATGCCGGCGATTACCAGGGCAGTGGATCCGGCTCTATCATGCGCGTATAGAAATCCTTGATTTTTCTGACCAGATCTTCAGGTAGTTTTGTGCCGGCTGCAGAAATATTCGATTCTAGCTGTGCCTCGTTTTTAATCCCGGGTATGACAGTACTGACCTCATCAGCAGCCAGAATGAAAGCCAGGGCGGCCTGGTGAAGGCTGAATTCATCGCCGATTATGTCTTTCAGTTCAGCCGCGAGTGCGGCCCGGCGTGAGATTACATCTTCTGTCCAGCGCGAGCGTATATCCTTGAAGCGGCTCTCATCACTGTATTTGCCGGTCAGCCAGCCTGAATCCAACGGGACTTTTATGATTACTGCATAGCCGGCTTCAGCTGCTTCGGCAAATGCCTTGCTGCATTCCTGAAAAAATATGTTATACAGCGGCATGACGGCTGAGGCTTTTGAGCTTCTGACCAGCTGCAGAATAGGCTGGCTTTCATCGATTGAGGCTCCGTAGCTCAGAATTTTTCCTTCCTGCTTCATTTTTTCCAGTTCCTCATGAATCGGGTGACTGCCCTCGCAGAGCGCATAATCTGGATTGTGCAGGAGCAGAGAATCGATATAATCAGTCTTGAGTCGGCGGAGGCTGTCTTCTATCGAGGGGTGGAGATCTTCCGGTGCGAAGCTGGTGCCGCTGGGTGAATGACCGAATTTACTGTTGATGATCACCTCATGTCTGCGCCCTTTCAGGGCCTTGCCGAGGACATCGGTGGAAGCGCCCTGTCCGTAATTGGGAGCGGTGTCAAAAAAATTAATGCCGGCATCAATGGCAGCATGCACCAGTCTGACTGGATCCTGATCAGGATCGCCCCATTCCTGGCTGTTGCGGTTTCCCAGCTGCCATGCCCCGAATCCGAGCCGTGATACCCGTTTTCCGGTGTCCGCGTAGGTTTTTGTTTCCATGTTGTTTCTTTCCTGCCTTATTCGATTAGCGCTCTGGTAGTATCATTCTGTAGACTGAAAAAAGATAAAATTCTTTCCAGATTTTCTGCCTGCTCATTCAATAGCTGTGCCGCAGATGACATGTCTTCTGTTCTGTCGGTTTGCTGATCTGCGGCAGCAGACAGCTCTTCCGAAGATGCTGCAGTCTGTTGTATCACATCATCCAGTTGTGCAACAGCAGAATTTACCTGCTGCGCCCCGGAATTCATTTCACGACTGGAGGCTGCTATTTCTTTAATCAGTTCTGTGGTTTTTCGTATTGCCGGTAGCATTTGTGTCAGTAATTCACCAGCTTCTTCCGCTACAACAACAGAATGATTACTCAAAGAACCAATTTCCTTGGCGGCGGTAGCTGAATTCTCAGCAAGCTTCCTTACCTGAGCTGCAACCACCGCAAAACCCTTGCCTGATTCACCAGCTCGTGCAGCTTCAATTGCTGCATTGAGAGAGAGCATATTAGTTTCACGGGCAATATCTTCAATGATAGTAATTTTTTCTGCTATCTGTTTCATTGCACCAACCGTTTCCTGCACAGCTGTTCCGCTTTTCTCTGCATGAATTGCTGACTGCTCTGCAATTGCTTCTGTTGATTCTGCGTTATCCTTACTTTGTTGAATCGTAGCCGCTATTTCTTCAATAGACGCAGATACCTGTTCGACAGAAGCTGCTTGCTCACTGGCACCGGATGATAACTGCTGAGATACTCTGAGCGTCTCGCTTGCACCTTCTGCAGCATCTACTCCGAATTTTTTAAGATCTATGCTTGTATCGAACACCCGGGAGGTGCTCTCTTTTATGCTGGAGAAAACATCATTTAACTTTTCCTGAAGATTCTGAAATGAGCGTGAGAGCTCACCGATCTCGTCACTGCGGTTTCGGTACAGTACATAATCCTCAGAGGACAAGTCGATCGAAAAATCTCCCTCTGAGTAGCGACCTGCAAGATACACCGCTGCCTTAATCGGTTTTGTCAGCTTTTGGGACAGCAGGAATATTGAAAAAATTGCTACGAGCAGTACAAGTCCATTCAGGCCAACTATTGTAAAGGTAATCTGGCGAACAGATGAATAGAACTCATAATTGGGAATAGCAACTACAAGCAGCCATCCGGGGGAGTGGGGGATGCTTGTATAGAAGGTTGTCATGGGAACACCGGATTCATCAATGTAATTGCCAAAACCTTCATTATTCTCCAGCATTTCAGCAGCAAGAGTATCGAGTCCATTGAATCCCAGCTCACTTGATTCAAAGGCGTTCAGTTCCATTCGATATTCTTCATTGGGATGAGATACAAGCAATCCCCGGGAATTCATAACAAAATTGACTGCATTGTCAGTAACCCCGCGGGCGGATACGATCTGGTCGAATGTATGCAGGGTAACTGCTATAACTACCTGACCGGCAGCAGATCCATCCGTGTCACGAACAATATGGCTTACCATGAACTGGGTTTGATTAAAGGTCCTGGACACAATAGGCTCATCGATATGTGTAGTTTGTCCCTGAACTGTAACTGCCTGAAAATAACCCCGGTCAAACACATTGTTTGATGTGCCGCGGGATCCATAATTCTGCCCGTCTTTAGCTACAAAAACATTATGACTGTGGTCGGAATTAAGAATATCCTGACGGTCGATCATGAATTCCCAGATAGCATCAGTATCACCTGATCGCATGAGCGGTAGATGTGCCAATACAGCGGCTTCGTTAATGTGGCCCTGCATCCAGCGACCCAGTCCTTCCGCTCTGGCTCTGGTTTCGTTCTGTGCAGAATCAGATACCAGATCTGTAGCAACTGAACGAAGCTGCACCAGCAATATTGAAGATTGCATTATCAAGAGAAAGCCGACAATACCGCCGAAAAGCAACATCATACGCCCACTTAATGAATTTTTTATCATGATCCTCTCCTCTTGATAAAGTATTATGGAAGCCGCACTGCATTTCAAATGCTCTGCTCTGATTGAGTGAGTAACCGGTTAACATGCATTGGGGGGCTACTAATAGCGGCGCAACAGTGTATACTGTAAGCAGGCAGCCCGATAAGAGGTTATAATGAGTAAGGAAAGAAATTCCAGGAAAGACGAGAAGAAGAAGCCGCTGAAGACCCAGAAAGAAAAGCGCAAGGAAAAGAATGAGAAAGCAAACAGCCGGGAGCCGCTTGGTTCCAAATAATGAGCGCTGTGCTGATTGACTCGATGCGGGAGCCCCATCCGGGGTTCTTGCAGCAATAGATCCACTCTTGCGCTTCTATTAAGATGACTATGACCATTACCGGGCTCGCAAGAACCTACGACCGGCATCCATGTTTTTTGCCTGTAACCCTATCCGATCTTCCAGTGAATTGAGTAGTTTCAATATATGAACAGTATAAAAAATCTTTCAGCCTCCCAGGCAGCTGTACTGGGATGTCTCGTAGCCGATGCCGCTGGCATGGGGGTTCACTGGATATATTCCCAGGGAAAACTCTCAGCTATTGCCAAGGATCATGCAGGTAATCTGGAATTCCTGGAGCCGGAAGCATCCAATTATGAAGGAGTTCCGGCATTCTTTGCACATCCTCTGCGTACAGCCGGGGAAGGTTCAAACTACAGCGAGTATATCAGGGTACTGTTCAAGGCAATTAATACAGACGGTTTTTCCCCGGGAGCGTATATCCGGGCATTCGGTGAGCATTTCGGCGTAGGCGGAAGCTATGTGGGGTTCGCCGACAGTCCCATGCGGGAAACTGTCTACAATATGACCAGTAGAATGAAGGAGCTGCATCGTTCAATTAATTCCATGAAGAGCACACTCCCGGCGGACAAGATGAGTGGAGCGGCTCACTACATCTCCCGGTATTTTTTTGAGTATGATACGGTGGGTCTGAAGCAGACTGTGCGTATACCCTTACGGCTTCAGGAATTCAGCCGGGATGAACTGCTGGAGGTCGACCGGATAATCGATGAGCTCTCCGCTGATCATCAGGCTCTCGGCCCGGATGATGATCAGATGCCGGCTCTGTCGCGTGGAGCGGTACTCCCTGTGTTCTATTCCGGTTCCCGTCTGGATGAAATAAGCGAACAGGCAATCCGCATTACCAATAATAATGATACCGCGGTTGCATACGGAATCTTCTTCAGCCGTATTATGGCAGATATGTACGAAGCGGTCAGGGATCGCGGTCAGCCTGCCATGGACATTAAATCTGAACTGATTCAATCGCTCAATCAGCATATATACCTGTTGCCAGATGCCTCGAAGGCCCGCATGCAGGAAGCAATCGATTCTACCGAACTTGATTACAGAGGCATGGCGAAACATTTCGGAGCAGCCTGCCATGTGGATATGGCCGTACCCCTGGCGTTGCATATTCTGCTGCACACCAGTAGTTTTTCTGAAGCAGTGCAGGCCAATAATCGCGCCAGCGGAGACAACTGCGGACGCGCTCTCGTACTGGGACCGCTTGCCGGTGCAATGTACGGAGCCGGTGGTGATTCAGGCATTCCCGAGGACTGGCTGACACGCACCGTATTGGTACAGGAAATACGCAGAAGCCCTGCCTGGAAGCTGTTGGAATAGGCCCTGTGTAAAAAAAAGCTCTGTCAAACCTTTGTTTGACAGAGCCCGGACCTGAAGGTCAGTGACTTATCCGTCAGGATTAGTTGCCGAGAACGGGTATGGAGATCGGTAAATTATCAAGACCGCTCCTGTTCTGCTCGCTTTTGAGAAATGCATCCATTGCTGTTGCCAGACCTGTCAGTGCAGCTTCCGGAGTAATGCTGATAGCAAACTCGATTGTATTTCCGTCAGCATCCTGGCTATTGAATGTACCGCTGGCGAAGTCGGCAGCCATGTCGTCGATCAGGTCAAGCAGTGCTTCAGGTGCTTCATCGCTTTCCTGTTCAAGTAGCTTGCTTAATGCAGCCTGGATTGCACCGTAGCGTTGTTCTGCCCCGTTTGCATTTCTGCTGCTTTCATTCGAAAGGTCGGCTGGAATGACCCTGCTTATATCAATATCATCAATACCGAATGCCTCAGCGGTTTCCTTGTTTGCATTTTCAATTGCGATGCTTAATCCGCCGGAGGCCTGAGTCGATGCTCTGGCTGCAGCAATGGTAGTCAAAGCGGTTACTGCAATAGAAGCTGTATCTTCTGTTGAACTTATATAACTCACAAGACTCTGTCCTGGAGCAAGATCAACTATTTTATCACTGGCTTCATCTCGATATGATCCACCTTCGACAGAAACTGCGAAGGGTCCATTGTAATCTCCGATTGATACGGTATAGCCACCATTGTCAGCACTAACAGTAGTGCCCAGAACAGCCCCCAGGCTTCCGTCATTTTCCAGTGCATATACAGTTATTTCTGCAGAACCGATTGGTCCTTTGACAGCTGATCCGGAAACTGTAGTGCCTCCGAAAAAATTACAGCCGATTAAGGCTGTGCTTGCTATGATTAATCCCGTCAGTAAAAATATACGTTTCATCGTTTTCATAACGACCTCCTGTAGTGGGCGAACCCTTTTTCGGTGCCTCAAGCACCTTTTCTTACCGTCTGTTCTCATATACCAAGGCAGATGAGAATGGTTTCATTTTCTTTCATAGTCATGGCCAGTAAACATGTTGTTGTGTTCTTCCCGGTACTTTCTTTCTCTACGTTCTTCGACCAGATTCTCAATGCCTTTTTCCTTGATTTCTTCCATTCTGTCTTTCAATCTATGGAGTGCCTCATTAATATTATGTGTGTCGTTGTTGTTCATGCTATCCTCCTTTATAATTCTGCTTACATATACATGAATTACACAAAATGGTTTCAGATCTGAAACCATTTCATTAAAAAAGCGTATATAATCATAGCGAAAAGAGTTTTTGAACGGGAACCTGAATGAATACTTCACAAGATCAGTTGGCTGTTGATGAGGCCGACAGAGCAGCAATAGAAAATACCTTGTCGGGTGACCGTAATGCCTTCGGGGAAATTGTTCATAGATATAGTGGTCCGATGTATTCTCTCGCATTTCAGCTATGCTCCCAACCGGAAGAAGCAGAGGAGGCGGTGCAGGAAATTTTCTCCAGGGTGTTCCGCGCTCTGCCGCAATACCGAACTGAAAATCGATTTTTTTCCTGGCTTTATTCTATCGCGGTGAATTATCTGCGGTCACAGAATAAATCTCGGAAAAAAAGAGATCAAAAAGTAACCGTCCAGTTTCCGGTTCTGACAGGCGGAATCCCAGCGGAGTCGGATTTTGGGTCTCCGGAGAATACCGCAGTCAGGCATGCCGCTCATGAAGCGGTGATGCAGGCTTTACAAATGATACCCATTCGGTATCGGGAGGTATTTGTGCTTCGTCATGTAGAGGAATTGTCATCAAAGGACACGGCAGAGATCCTGGATGTTCCAGAGAACACAGTAAAAACAAATTTACGCAGAGCCCGAAAAAAACTGGCAGATATTCTTGTGAAAAGGGGCTGGTCATGAAACCATTTCTCCCGCAATGCGTATATATTATCAAGGAGTGTGTGTCATGACGTGCAGACAGTGTTGCAGGTTAATGAAGGCATCTTTTCTTTCGGGATCCCTGGACCAGAGAGTACATGAGCATATTCGGAACTGTGAATCCTGCATGCAGGTCTGGTCAGCCTTGAATATAGTCGACCAGGCATCGGTATTAAGGAAGGATCCGCCGGAAGATCTCTCGGATCGCGTAATCACTTCAATCTTCTCCAGTCTCGAAAATGGGAAAGATGCATCGGGACATGGGCGAGTGAAGCGTATCACAGAATTCTGGAACGCTACGGTTCAGCAGACGGTTAAAATTGCTGCAGCAGCAGTCCTTCTGGTAGCGCTCACTGTGACCATTACCCTGAGTGTTGCACGTCCTTCCAATGAACAGCAGACCATTCTTGTTCATCTGGTTCTGGATGCACCCCAGGCTCAGTCAGTGTCAGTAGTTGGTGACTGGAATGGCTGGCAGCCGGATGTCCATCAGATGGCGAATACACAGAACGGTATCTGGGAAATCAGGATAGAAATGAAACCTGATGGTGAATACCGGTATCAATTCCTTGTAGACGAAAAAGACTGGATTCCGGATCCTGATGCTCCACTTCAGGTGGCGGATGGGTTCGGCGGCATAAATTCAGTTATGAATTTATAGGAGGTTAAGATGAAATATGTAATCCGTGGTATAGGAATCCTCCTGTGTATGCTGGTAGTCGTTCAGTTTGCTACAGCTGAGAGAAATTACCCAGCAGAACTCGCTGACGAACTGCTTCGATCGGGTTGGCAGAACAGCACGGAAGCAGAATTAAGGCATGCTCTTGATACCCTTGACTGGGAAGCCACCACCTTTGCTTCTGCAGAGGCAAGTGCTCTTGGTCTTATGTATATTGTCGAGAACAGCAGCGAAGTATCCTTGCAGAATGCAGCAGAAATGGCCCTGGAATTATCTCGAATATCCAGTACTATGAGGCGGGCAGGGGCCTCCTCCCGTGATTCCGCCCTGGCTACCGTTATGGGAGCCAGAAAAATCAGTCACGTACTGGACTCTTTATCCAGGGAACCGGATCATGCATTTCCCGATCTCGTACGGGGAGAATTAGGCAGCTTTATTGCTGCACAAAGCCGTGTCATTTCAGGACGCGAGGTTCAGTCCCGTGTCCGTCAGATTCTTTCGGATGTACCAATCCCCGGAACACTGCCTGGTCCAGGAACGGGTATGCCGAATGATCTGAATGTACCTGCTGGCCCATGATTGGGGAGACGCGGAATGAGGATACAATGACGGGAAAGTATTTTGTCAGACAAATTATGATTCTTTCAATGCTTGTTACAGTAGTCCTACCACTGCCTGGCTGGAGTCTGGTGGAAGCAATAGATTCCAGCAGGCTCTCGATATATAGTTCAGATGACATCGCCGATATCGAGTTGGTCTTTATTAAAGCAGAAGAAGCAGGTGTTAATCCCGATCTCTTGATTCCCAGACTGGAAGAGGGACTTGCAAAGCGAGTTCCTGCAACTCGTCTGATTCCAGTACTGCATCGGGAGCTTATATTACTTACAGAAGCCAGAGAACTCCTGGAAACTCATGATTATGGAGCTGTAATTCTGAAGATTCCGGGGGGATGGCAGCGGACTGCAAATCTTCTGGCCGGAGGGGTGGAAGAGTACGATGTTCTGTCTATTATTGATTCGGTACAGCATCAGCCTGATTTGTACAGACCGGCCAGTGCTTTATATATGTCCTTGATTAATTGGGGTGTCGAGAGCACTCCTGCTCTTAACCTGCTTCAAATCATGACTGTCTCGGAGATTAATCCAGTGGATTATCCCGGAATTGTTGATATTCTTACAGATGCCAGACGATTGCGATACGACATTGATTATGTCCTGAATTCCATTATTGACAACGCCCCGAAGTCGACCGAGGTTCAGGAATTGCGGCGGCGGGTGTTGAGAAGATAGGAGAAGTAAAAAATGAGGAAACATATACTGCTGGCTATTATTTTTGTAGGAACTTTAGCTGCACATGCTGGTTCTGCATCTCCTTTACTCAGCCTGCACGGAGATGCAAATTTCGTTTTGTCTCAGGATGATACTACAGTTCTGATTCAGGGCGGAGGACAGATAGTCTACAGATCTACTTCTTCAGGACTTGGCTTTTTTCATCTGTTTGGTCAGACCGATCTGATGCATGTCGCAGGTAATGAAGCCTTATTTGGTGATCTTACACAACTTGATACAGTCTTTCTTTTACCTTTTCATGGTGTGGAAATCGAGACTAGTGCAGGTTCAGCCTTTGCAATTCAGGACTTGTACGGGAATGGATCGAGCATACATCCCCGTTGGGGACTGAAACTGCTGTTGCCTTCAGGTTATGCATCACCCCGATGGGAGTTGCAGTATTCTGGAGATGTTTTGTTTAAAAGTGATACAACAGGAAAAATCCTTGAACAGGAAGCATTGCTGACCTTCACGCTGGAACCGGATATACGTCGCATGTATTCAATCAGTATCACAGGCAAGGAGGGGAACTCAAATATTCAGGATCGGGAGTGGTCTGTACGGAGGCTGGGCTTCGAAGCACGAACTGCAGGACTCATCGGCTATTTTACTGCCTGGGATATAGCAGCAGGCAGCACATGGACGGTCAGAAATGAACCCTCCCTGTCTAATGTATCCGCCTCTCTGCTTACAGAGTGGAAATTCAGTCCAATCCGTCAGATCAGTGTATTTTCGGATGCCGTTCTCGAGTACAGCCATTATTATAGCGCTGCCTTGAACGCATTCACTATTAAAACTACAGTCAGGGCCGATTATACTCCTGATGACCGTATATACTTCAGCTCGGGTTTGGGCGGGTATGTTGGCATAGCTGATTTCTATGACTCAACTGTCTGGAACCTGAATACCAGCTTCGGCATTGAGTATGTTTTCTGACCCATAGCGATCGCCAAGGTATGGAACAGGTCCCTATAGCACAAAGGCCCGGCTTGCAATATTGAATTCCTCCTGGGAGGGCCGGAACTCCATTTTTTTCGGCAGAAAGTGACTGTCAAACTTCCGGGCCATCTCTTCATCTATTTCGTATACATTGCTGGGCTGGAATCTCCATGACTGCCCTGCGAGGCAGCCGGGTTCAAGCTCGAATACCATGAGACTGTAGGGAAACATTCCATGGCTGTCGCTTACATGAAGGCTTTTCGAGCCGACAAATCCATGTTTGCAGTAGTTATGGGGGTGTCCCTCAATAACGATTGCTTGCTGACCTGCTTTGCGGGCAGCCTCCATGCTGTGCCGGATAAGTCTTGAGCCTATTCCCCGTTTCTGTAGTTCCGGCCGGACGCTGATCGGACCAAAGGTAATTGTGTCCATGCTTCTGCCGTCTTCACTCACAAGCCGGGATTTACAGTACATAATGTTTCCGACTATTCTACCGCCGAGCACGGCTACAAAATCGAGTTCCGGAATAAAATCCTGGTGATTCCGCATGACATGTGCCAGAAAGTGCTCGTCACAGCCGGGGGCATGCAGGTTCCAGAAAGCATCCCGGGTCAGTTCTTCAACCTCTCTGTAATCAGCTTCATTCTCATTTCTCAGTACGAGATCCATGGATTATCTCCTCACTACACCTGTTTCATACAGATTAGTTCCGGGTATGCTGTAGGTCAAGCTTTGAATCTTTTATTATATGACATTGTAGCTTTATGCAAAATTACATTTTGCATGAGCATTCGCAAGACTATAAATTCTCAAGTTGTTTACATAAAACAACTTGAGAATTTGCTACTAATGCGAGGAGGAAATTGCACGTAATTTTGCAATTTCCTCATTGTATACTGTTTTTGCTTTGACAAATGAGCATCCGGAGAGAATACTTTAGAGCATGACAAGCAAGGCAATGAAGAGAAACATACGAAACAAGATAAAAGTCATTAGTGTGCTATTCATGCTGCTGACCCTGTTCGGCAGCTACGTTTCACTGGACTGGTCACGGGTAATGTTCTTTCCGATCGACACGTATATTGAACCATATACTATAGTTAGAGCCTTCAAGCTCTTGAGCTCGTTCTTGTGCGCCTTTCTGGTATGGACTACCTTCTCCAACAAGTTCAGCGAAAGCGATTCATGGAAGATCAAGGCATGCTTTGTAGTAATCTTTATTGGCGATGCATCCTTTACCTTCGGGTTTCCCCTGGCAGGAGTCATTTCCTTCGCACTGGGTCAGATTCTGCTGACGATCCGGAATGCCGATGGTTTGAAGTATTATATCAAGAATAAATTCTACATCAGGGACTGGTTGTTCAATTCAGTAATCGGATCAGTCATTCTGCTTATAAATATCTCGGCTCTGTATTTCGTGTTCTACCGGACCCTTGGATTTTCACCGATGTTCGTTCTGTTCGCAGTGTACTCGGTCTTTCTCTGTCTGTCGGTGTGGTTTGCATGGGTCTGCATTAAAATCGACTATTTTCATGATGTTAACTCAATACTGATTGCTCTTGGCATGAGCTGTTTCTTTCTCTGTGATTTCACGGTTGGATTCAATATGTCCTCACCGGATCCGCAGACTAGAGTCATAGTGTCCAGTCTGACCTGGATTTTCTATGCACCTGCGCTTATTATGCTATCGCTGAGTAGCTACAATTTTGACTCTTTTCTCAGTAGAAAATCAATTATGAACATAGAGAAGGAATTCTGATTTATAATGCAGACTATGAGAGCGTGCGTACTGTCAATCATACTCTTTCTCCTTGCCTTTTCCGTTTCTTCGCAGATTGTGGATGGGGTTCTTGATCTGCGTGGGTTTGATTTTTCCGCACCAGTCAACATATCCGGAGACTGGGTACTGACCCTGCCGGATGGCAACAGCCTGCTCTCACCTGTTCCAGGGAGATGGCATACCGATGATCCGGATGTCGTGTACACTCTGAATATTCTGAGCAACGGAAGGGACAACCTTGTGCTGGCTCCCTCCCAGGTGAATTCCCGCTACGAACTCTATCTGAACGGCGAGTTTCTTGTCTCGGAGGATGCCTATCGATTTCTGTACATTCCGCTGTCTCTTCAGGAAGGAATGAATACCCTGGATTTTCATATCAACGGCACGGCCGATCCGGTAGGCGGAATCAGAAGCGTTCCCTATCTCGGTACAGCCTCACAGATGCTGGAACGTCACAGGAACAACATTCTACGGGATGCTTTTTTTGCAGGCTGTTCACTGATCATGGCTGTTTTCTTTATGGTATTATATATCCGCTACAAACAGGAGCGGTCGAGTCTGTATTTTTCTCTTCTTAGTCTATTCCTGGCTCTGAGAGGGCTGGTTACGAATGACAAACTCATGTTCTATTTTCTGCCGGATTCGGCCGGGTTCCTGGTACAGAGGATTGAATATCTGGCGGTGTATCTCCTCCCTCTTTTGTTTGCCCTGTTTATCAAGAATTACTTCGATGATCTCAAGCACAACAAGCTGCTGACAGTCGTGATTCTCCTGTGTTTTGTGTTTCCTGTGACAGTGCTGATTCTACCTCCCATTATCTTTAAATCTATCCTCTTTTATTATTTCGGGTTTGCGGTAGTTGCGATAGCAATTGCAATAGGTCTTTTGATTCTGTGTGTAGTCAGAAAAGTTGAAGACTCGTTGAAATTCCTCATTTCTCTGGCCTGTGTCTTCCTCGCTGCCTTGTATGACATTTCAGTAGTCATATTCCGCAATTCTGAAACTCATATTCTGTCAATCTCCTTGATTATTTTCATTCTCTACATGCTGTACAATATTTTCAGTAACGAAACCAAAAAACTGGAAAGCATTTCCCGCATCACCATGGAAAACATTCAGGTCAACATGTATCTATCTAAATTCGTTCCCAGTGAGTTCGTTAAAACGGTTGGACTTGGGGATCTCCTCACGATCAAGAAAGGTGATGGTGTCGAAAAGAGTATGACGGTAGTCTTTACCAGAATCCATAACTTCCATGAGAAGTTCAATAATCAGAAAGCAGAGGACACAATTGCCCTTCTGAATACTTACTATTCGATTATCTGTCCGGTCATAAAAGCCTACGGCGGATTTATTGATAAATTTATGGATGAGACCACCATGGCCCTGTTTCCGGGAAGATGCGATGATGCCCTGGACGCCGTGGTAGCCATACATAATGCAGTGGATGAATTCAACCGGAAGCATCCAGGTAAAGACAAGATACAGGTTTGCTCCGGCATTCATTTTGGCCTTCAGTTCATTGGTATAGTAGGGGATGAAAAAAGGGTGGATGCAACTGTTATTTCCAAGGTGGTTAATACCTGTAGCAGAATTCAGTCCTTCACCAGCAAAATAGGCCAGGAAATTCTCGTCAGTGAATCGGTGTGTGGACATCTGCAGCATCCGGAGAAGTACAGATTTCTGTGCATGGGGAAAATCAAATTGAAGGGTAATATGGATTTTATCAGGATCCATGCCCTATGCCGGAAGGATCCGCATGAGGCTGACCTGCATTTCAGCGAGGTAATGAGACGAATCCTGGATTCTTCTCTGGAAGAAATCGAAGGCTCACTCACACAGCTGCTGCATCGCTTTCATGACCACTCACCGACTGCGTATTATCTTGATCTTATTGCAAGAAACCGGATGCTTGAGGAGCTGGAAAAATGAGGAGAATAGCATTCTTATTCTGCTCGCTGTGGATCTTATCCTCCTGCGCGGCTGACTCTACTGTAATGGATATCTCCGGGGACTGGGTATTATACAGGAACCAATTCATTCAATCTGAAGTTCAGTCTACAGAATCAGCAACAGGAGAACAGGTCTCTCTGAATATACTGGACAGCATTTTCCGGAATCAGCTGAGCAGATACGGTTCCCTCAAAAAGAGCATAGAACTGGAAGCAGGGCGCTCCTACAGTCTGCGGGTTCCGGAAATATATTCTGCAAGCCGCATCTGGATAAACGGAGTACTGCTTCGGCAGCATGGGAGCCTGGGCACATCCGTCGAGACCTCGAGCCCGGACTACAGAGAAGATGTCATAGCCTTTACCCCGGGAAGCAGCCGTACAGAGATAATCATTGAGTATACAAATTTTCATTACCCCAACAGGAGTGCCCTCGGCTGGATATATGTCGGAGACAGCCAGAGAATACAAGCAGGATACATCCGGACCCTGAGCGTTGACTATCTGGTCCTTGGATCCCTGGTTGTATGCTTTGTATTGTTCCTTCTGTTGTACCTGGTTAATCTGCAGAACAAGTATAACCTGTACATGTCCCTGTTTACCCTCTGTGCAGCTGTGTATGTGTTTACAAACAGCAACATATATTTCGGCCGCGTGTTATTCGGGCTGGATGTATCCTACATGTACCGGCTGAATAATCTGAGCAGCATCTGGATTTTTGCCTGTATTCTGTTGTTCTTCAGCTATCTCTACCCTATAGAATTCAATAACCGGAAAACGCGATTTGTATTGCACGCAGCTGCAGTAATCTCTGCTACGCTGCTTCTTCCGCTTCCGCTGTTCAATACACTGAGGCTGCTGTTTGTATTTAAAGCGCACATAGCAGTGTCCGGCATAATTATTGTGTACTCACTGGTTCTGACCAGGAAAAACAAGCGCCCCTTATCCCTGCTGCTGCTGATCTTCTTTTTCGCATATTGGGCGGCTATGCTGGTTGAGTTCTTCCTTGGAGTTCCCAGCTCCATGTTTCTGCTGCTGTTGATCAGTGGAATGTTTGTGCTTGTTGCCATCAAAAGAGCCGAAACCAGTACTGCTATTGAGGAAAAGCAGGAGCTGAACACCAGAATCAGGGAGGTCTTTACCCAGTTCGTACCGCTCAATATTCTGGACAGCCTCGGGAACTCTGCCCTTATGGATAGACCACCAGGTGAGTACTACATGCAGGACTGTACCATGATGCTGCTGGATATCCGGGATTTTACGAAAATGTCTGAAGGACTCAGTGCTGAGGATAACTTTCTCATGATAAACAACTTTTATGAAATCGTCGGGTACGAGGTGGACAGGCACAAGGGATTTATAGAATCCTACGGCGGTGATGGAGTAAAGGCGATCTTTCCTGAATCCGCAGACGATGCAGCCGCCTGCGCCCTGGCAATCAGCCAGAAGGTATCAGAAACCTCAGGTATCAAGATTGGTATGGCCCTCCATTATGGCAAAGTCATATTCGGGACCATCGGATCCGACGATCGAATCCAGGCAACAGCGGTATCGGATGTCTCCAGAATACTGAGTGCGATAGATCACTTTGAATCCAAAATGGGTGTGGAAATAGCCCTGACCGATGAAGTCTGTTCCCGACTGAAGCTCGACTACACGCAATTGTTTTTAGGTAGAATAATCCTCAAAAACCAGACAGAAGGCATTGAATTGTGTCAGATTATACCGCCGAGCTTCCAGCTGGATCCTGAATTCGAAGCACTCTTCAACGACGGCATTCGCTTCGTACAGGCGCGTGACTACAGCAGAGCCCTTGATTGTTTTCAGAAGGCACACAAAATCAGAGACAGTCACATTCTTACTTCTTTTTATATACGGCAGCTCAAGGATCACATAACAGCCGGCGATGGGCTGTTTGTGCTGAAATTGTAAGGAATATGCGGGATAGATATATTATCTCTGTCTCTCAATTCTTCTGATTTCCATTACCTTTGCTCTGCTGGTTTCGGGTAGAGCGTCCGGATCATTTGGAAATCTATTATAGGGTTTGTACCAAAGCAAGGGATCGAACATATCCTGAAGATCAGCAGACTCAAATCTGTAGCCCTCAACCGCAAAGTAGAAATTTCTGAGTATGCGGAGATCTTCAGTTATTGCCAGATTCAGAGGAATGTCTCGAATAATATATAGTTCTATCAGTTCTGCGAGGTGTGGGGAGAACACCTGATTATAATACATAAACGCCCGACCAGGATTTTCGGAATCTGCTCCCTGTCGAATTTCCATCACCCCGGCATTGGCTAATGAGACCACAATTAACACGACTTGAATAATGGTGCCGATATTAAGCTGTCGCTTTTTCCTGCGCGCATCGGAAAATGATGAGCCTAAGCGTTCCTGAGCAGTCGGAGCAAGATGCTGCCAGTAATGTATAAAAGGTAGAACAGTAGTCCGGATCTGGAATCTGAAGATAAAAATGAATATGAAACCTACGAAAGCCGCCGTCAGACTGAGCACTGGAAGTTCAAGAATTACTGATGTAAGCACAATCATTGTCGTGACTACAGCGGGAATCAGCACAATGAGAAGGTTCCCTGAATTTTGCTTGTTCTGTATAACCTGTCTCATAAGTCCTCCACCATTTCTGCAATTTTTGAATGTTCCTGCGATTCTGTTCTGTCAGGTACTGCTGCAGTATTGGCCAGCAATAAGTATTCTTTTACAAAATCCATCTCTTTAATTAATACTGACAGGGAGTCATGCCGGCTGACTGTTACAGATTTCGCTGTTATGTAGGTAATGTCCTTTATTTTTTTCATAGTGTTTTCAACAATCATAATACAGCCAGGTAAAGCTAATTCCGGTAGTTTTTCGTCTTTTAGCAAAGTATGTAGTATGCTGCTTTCTGTGTACCAGTTGCACAGTACTGAAACATTATTGACACCTGTAAATCTGAATAGCAGGTTATTAGGTTTGGTACAATATACGACGAGAGAGTCAGGCTGGGGATCTTCTTTTGCGAATGAATCACTGACAGGTCTTGATTTTATTGAGTTCTGGTTCTTTTTGTCCAGCAGCCATTGTCTAACCTTAATGATTACTTTAAAAAAAGCGTCTGCATGGAGTGCCGGATAATTCTGTAAGCGTGAACGCAGGAGATCAACCTTGAGGCTAATAACTTCCTGATCCAGCTGTTTCGTGGGATTTTCCTTTGGCTCCTCAGCTTCTCTTTTTTCCTCTGGAAAATATTCTTTTAAACAGGAATAGATCGCATTACCATAGAAAACACGAGGTGAACTGAGTGCTTCGATTGTCTGGATATTTTTCAGAGAGATAGCACGGGAAATCGCTTGTGATGGATTTTTCATTTTTCCTATAAGCTCTTTCAATGATAATTGCGGCGTATGCAGTTTTCTCTGAATAAGAAAATATTCACAAAGCCTATTGCTGAAGAGTCTGATCTGGGTATTAAACTGCTTCAGATATTCTTCTTCTACATGAAAAAATTCTCGCTGGTTATATTCATTGAATTTCTGGATATGTAGCAGTTTTCTGTGATTATCCAGGTTGTCGACAAAAGATGTAAAAAGTGAGAGTTCATTTTGAATGGTGGATTCAGCAATCTCGGTTGAATGCAGCAGCTTGATTTCCAGTTCCAGCGTGCGGGTGAATTCCATAAGAAAATCATTGTAGTAACTAACTATATTTTGGGCTTTTGATATTGTTATATTATCCATATTCATATAATTCATTATAACTGTAATCTGGACATTTTCAAATTTATTATTTCAGCAAAAAAAGAGGCCGGAAGCGGTCACTGGGAGGGGATGCTTCCGGCCAATAAAGTGGGAGGGGAGAGGCCTGCAGTGCAGGTCGCTCCACCATTATTATATCGGGGTTCAGGCCCCAGACTTTAGCTGAAGTTGTTCCAGAAGCGGAAAAAAATCAGGAAAGGTAATTCCGGCGGTTTCGGCTGTGTCCACGCTTATGCTCCCTTCACAGACCAGGCCGGCTATCGCCATGGACATGACAATGCGATGGTCCCCGTGACCGTGAACTTTGGTGCCGCGGAATTTTGGGGCACCAGCGGCAGCCGGCTTTATTACCAGGCCATCGGGTCGTTCCTGAATGTTAACGCCGAGTTTTGATAGTTCTGCTGCCATGACTGCAATCCGGTCTGTTTCCTTGAGCCGGGCCTGCGGAACGTTCACCAGCCGGACTTCCTCTGATGCACAGGCTGCGCATGCTGAGAGGGCAGGTAGTGCATCCGGTATTGCGTTCAGATCGAATTCACCGCCCTTGAGTTTATCTGCCGGGCAGTCAGGGTGACCGGGACCGGCAATGACTACTGCAAAGTCTTCTATGCTGACTGTACAGCCCATTTCCTGCATGATCCCTACTACAGCCTTGTCGCCCTGGCTGTCGGTCATGTCCAGGCCTTCAAGACGTAGTTTGCTGCCGGTCATTGCTGCTGCACAGAGCATAAATGTAGCTGAAGAAAAATCTCCGGCAATTGGTTTGTTGAAGGCTTTAAATGATGCTCCCGGTTGTACGGTCCATTTTTCCCAGCCCATTCTTTCGGGAGCAATACCCTGTTCAGCCAGCCAGCTGAGTGTAATATCTACATACGGTTTCTCATTGAGCAGCGGAACATCGATGATGCTTGGCTCCCCGTCAGCCGGAGCAAGAGGGAGGGCGAGCAGCAGGCTGGAGAGATACTGACTGGTCTTGCACTCGATGCTTGTTCGGCCACCACTGATAGGCCCGCTGATTCTGAACGGCGGGAATCCATCCTTATTCAGGTATTCAATACGCGCACCGAGATCCTGCAGGCTGTCCAGTAGCGGTTTGATGGGTCTAGCCTGAATCTGTTCGTCACCGGTGAAAACGGTGCTTCCATGAACAAGGGCAGCAAGGCCGGCGGCCAGGTACAGAGTTGTTCCGGAATTTCCCACGTCAATTGCTTCGGCAGGCGGCTGAGGCAATCCTCCCAGACCCTGTACGGTAATTACATCGGTTTGTTCATCGATTGCAGCTCCGAATGCTCGGCAGGCATCAATACAGGATCGCGTATCTGCTGAGTACAGTGGATCCCTTATATAACTTGTACCTTCTGCCAGACTGGCAATCAGCAGGGCTCGAATGGTATGCGATTTGGATCCGGGGATCCGGACTGTTCCGGCCAGTTTACCGGGGCGTATTGTCTTTTCCATAACAGGCAGAGTGTAGCGGTATTTCCCTGGATGGTCAAAGTGTATCTACTGCTATGTTCAGTTTATGATTTCTGACAGGCCGCATAGAGGGCTTCGAGCAGATCGCCTTCCGGATCACCCTGCAGGGCCCAGAACATGACCCCTGCCAGTCTTTTTTCCTGGATATATGATGCCTTCTGACTGAAGCTCTGTTCGTTGTCAAAACTGATGATCAGACCGGAATCTGGGTTGTAGTAGTAAGGCGCTGCAGCTGCATTGTCAAAACTGTAGTGTTCCGGATGCTCAGTGATCAGTTTCTTGATTTTCTTCCAGCTCATGCCTGCTGACTCTGTCTGGCCTGCTGCTGGCTGATAGAATGGACTTCGATTGACTTGCTCCTTATTCTCTCTTGATTCCTGTGGCAGAACCCAGCTGCGGCCGTAGAATGGTACCCCGAGGGTCAGCTTGTCGGCTGGAAATCCACCATCAATCATGGCCTGAATTGAAGCCGCTGCGGAGGCTGGTTCCTGGCCCGCATTATCTTCGGGATACAAATCCGGCTGATACAGGTTGCTGTGGTGCCCACAGACAGAATCCCATTCACCGAAGAAATCGTAGGTCATTATGTTGAAGGTATCGTAGACCCTGGATAGTTCAGGAAGATTGAGCCTGGAATTGGCAGCTGGTGATGCTCCAAGGGCTGCAGTCAGAAGAAATGCTTCGCTTCGTTGTTGGCTGGCAGCAAGTTCGTCCATTGCCTGCCTGAGTTCACGCGAGAGAAGCAGGAAATTATCAGGGTCGTTTTCCCGTCGTATGTTATGTTCATGACCTCCGCCGGTAGGATATTCCCAGTCCAGGTCAAGTCCGTCAAATCCATGCTCGCTGAGGAAGGTAAGCGCGCTGCGGCAGAAGCGCTGCCGTGTTTCGGCTGATGCTGCGGCGTCGGAGAAATTCCGGCTCCATTCCCAGCCACCGATGGATATGAGTGTGCGGAGATTCGGGTGTCGTTGTTTCAGTTTTCTGAGTTCAGAAAAGGCTTCCAGGTCATTTTTCGGAAAGCCTATATGTACGCTGCCGTCCTTCTGAACATTGGCAAAGGCGTACTGAATTCTGCTGAGCAACCCAGCCTTGATCTTCGGAATGATTTCTTTGTGCTCGATATCGGGACCGCCGAAATAATATGCAATAATCTCCATATACCACTAGATACGTCAAAGCATGAGTCATGTAAAGGGGTCAATCAAAATACATGTTGATTTCTGTCGATTTGGGGATGAAGCTTAGTTGTGTTCGGCTGCTCTTCAGGTTGCTGACAGCTGTCTGGTTATGGAAACGAATCCGGGTAAGGTCGATGTTTCTGGATTCGATTACGACTGGAATGCCGGCGAATAATCTACCGCTCCAGCTGGAACCGCTCCAGTCCGCCTCACTAATAGAAATGCCCTGCAGTTCCAGGATCGCCCCGGAAGGTATGCCGGTAATGTTTATCTCGCTTGATCCCTTGGCTTCAGGAAAGTAGTCCACTATATGCTGGCGGAAGCTGTCAGGCCTGTGCTCTGCGAAGGTTTTCATTCTGCTGAGTTCGCTGTTCCAGGATTGGATCGAGATTGGTCTGCTCCAGCGTTGCGAGTGCTCGTGTATCTCCGGCCGCAGCAGGTCTGCCAGGGAATCGATGTGAGTCCTGACCCGATAAGGATGAAAAGTCGTACTCAGATGCACTGCAAGCCGCTGGATGAATTCGTGCCGGAACTCGTCTATCTCCAGGATTCCGCGGATCAGTTCACGTGACCAGCCGCGTTCTCCGCCCCAGACTCCCTCGTCCGTGTCCAGGATGTACTCAATCATATTGATTTCATGCTGATTACTGATCGGGCCGAAAATGTCTGTCCATCGATGATAGTCGAAGGTCCAGTCCATGTCGAAGATCAGCCAGCGCCAGCGCCCGTCGTCGGGCCTGAGTGCTCCACCGTTCTGCGGGCCATTGTAGCGCCAGTACTGAATATTGTTGAATGGCCAGTCGGTATTTGCACTGTACCACTGGAAGATGTGGTAATCGAGATAGTTTTCAATGTCGATACGTCTTCGGATCTCCTGCGGACTCAGGCGTTTACGGGTAATCTGTTCTACCATCTTCAGATACTCATCCCGAATCCCCGTAGTACCGTGAGCAATTCTGCCATTGAGATAAAGCATGGTGATGTCATCTGCATGTACACCATGGATAGATTCTATATAATGCTGATCCTGACGCTCGCGCAGCGCCTGAATGCCCCAGTATTCTCCGTTTATAAATACGACTGTCGGCTTGTAATGCTGGGTATCAACAGACAGATGCTGTACCAGGGTTTGTGCCACAGCGTCACGGAGCAAGGCCCTTCCATAATCCTGTCCGGCATTGCGGAGAATAAGGCGGTTGAATTCATCAATCGGTCTGCTGTCAAACACCTGATGGCTGAATGATCCCGGTCCGTATTCAGTTCTGGCATAAAGCCGGAGCGATTTCTGAGGCAGACGACGGCTGTGACCGCCGTGTATACGGATACCTATATTCTGTGCCAGGGGACGGCTCCCATCATTTTCGAAGAGTTCGAAATGAGCCGGGCGCTCCCAGTTATCTCCACGGCCACGCCAGTTCCCGGCCCCTATATCAGGATCGTTCTCACTGTAGTCGCCACGTGCTCCCGGGACGTAGATACCGCTGTCGTAGTCGAACAAATGTTCCCGGTCTGTTGATATGCTGACAACCGGCAGACTATAGCGGTCTCTACCCTGGTTCTCGATGAAGTAGCTATGGGTAAACTCTCTGGATGTGACATAATCTGCAATAGCCCTGGCGCGCACGACCAGTGCCTTCGGCTGCTCTGGAGGCAACCTCCAGGCATAGCGTGAGAATCCCCCGTCCACGGGAATCAGATTGGTTGGAATCCGTGAAATATCATCAGGACGATCAACAAGAGTTCCAATCGGAAGGGGATCCGTATAGATAAAACTGCGGGAATGACTGGTGTTGAGATCATCCTGTGAAACAAGAGCTTCCCACTGACTGTCAGTCATTACATGTGCCGGATTCGGTGATGATCCATCCAGTGTATAGTAAATGACAGCACCGGGAATCTCGCTTTCCAGAACAAGGTCGAAGTCTTCGGTGTAGAAGCCGGCGCTGTGACTGAATAGCAGATCGGCGGGGGCAATATGCGGGGCATCGTCGTTCGGGTATCTGGGCTTGTCCGGCAGACTGGGGTCCGGGCCAATCAGACTCGGACAGGCCGTCAGGGACAGCACGATCAGTATAATACTCAGTGCAGTAGTCGCGCGGCGCAGGACAGATAACAGCTGCTCGGCTCTTCTCTGTATCATTGCTCATCCTCGATTTCCGGATTACTGCTTTCCGGGGCGAAAAGTGGCTCTATAGTGATATTGTTGAGTGCCAGTGCGCTTCTCAATTCTCCGTTGGGTATTTCTCCATTTGAGTATTGCCAGCGGAAATAAGCAGTGCCACCTGGAAGGAGATCCGGAATCATGGCAGTTTCTCCCTCTTCTGTCTGCAGTTCAGACAGAATAAAGCTGTGGTCAACTGCAGCCCGGTTTTCCTCCAGGCTGCCGTCAAGCTGCAGTCCCTGCGCGATCTGTCCCAGCCGGGGATTAGCTGTAGAAACAATGTCTGCAAGCTCACTGAAGCCTCCGGTATCTGTATTGTACTTGAGGCGGATGCGGTTGTCGCGTTCTCCCAGGTACCAGAGCTCAACATGGTAACGGATACGAAAGCCGATAATAGTTCGCTCAGTGGGGTTTCTGTACTCGAGAAACAGGCGGGAATCCTGCAGCCCTATCGGGCCGTGTTCCCGAATACCGAATGAATAGCCATCCCGACCGTTGGTGAAAGCCCCAAATCCATCGAAACTCTGAGTCGTTGAATTCACGTCGCCGTCTTTTGAGAAGCTGCTGATACCGCTGAAAGCCCTGAAACCATCTTCGACTGCCGTGCCGTATTCATTCCGACCGCTGACGAACATACCCGGAGGCAGGCTGCGACCGCTACCTCGGTAGTTAGCAAAAGCCGTCTCGAATGTTCCATCGCTGTGCAGTGTAGGGTAGGGGCTGGGTTCTGCCTGAAATGGGCCGACACAGCCGCTGAACACAGGAATTATCCACAGGAATATCAGTAAGACCTGAATCCTGATTATGCAAGGTTTTTCTGCCCGATTCCACCGCATATACATGTAGTACGAGGAATGCCGGAAATTGTAAAGCCTCTCTTGAGTAGTAGCAAGATGGCACCATAATTTCCTCTCTCACCAAGCTGTAAGCAAAGATATATGAACATTGCTGTTGTAATAGAGGGTATGTACAAAACGAAAAAAGGAGTTTCGTATGCATACCCCTCCTTTCTGTCCCAACAAGGACTGCAAACACCACCATCATCATGAGCGAAGCAGATCCGAGAAAGAACGAGTCGGTAAATGGTTCTATCGAAAAGGGCGCCGCAGCTCAGCCTGTGCTGGTGAATTCCAGCGCTTTCAGTGTAAAGACTGTCGGCGTTATTTCTGTGAACGTACCTTCTCAATTGATTACTATGTGCAGAAAATCGTGCCCTATAGCGATTTGCTGAAAGATGTCCGCAGCCGATGCAGTCTTGCAGCTACACAGCGAAACCGCGGGATATCACCAGCAATCCGGCGCAACAGGATCAGCCGTCTGGCCCGCAACTGCATTGCCATGCATGCCGAGCTTGCCAGGTATCTGGACAAGCCAGAAGACCTGATTGCTGACGGATTTGTGTCCTTCGAAGTCAGTCAGTATTACCCCAGTAATCTACATATTCTCATTGGCAAGGAAAGCGAGTATCTCTATACCCTGGATCATGTTACCAATCGCCGAACCGGGACCATGACAGCTGTTCAGAAGAAAAAACAGGCTCGACTTGAGGCAGTTTTTCGTCCAGAACCGCGTGGAATCGTGAACTCCTTTATCCGTGTCATGAAGACCATGAGCAGGCAGATTGATCACTGGGATGCAGCTGCCCTGCCATATCTGAAGCTGCCGAAATCGGTCTGTCTGACTACTGACAACAAGAGGGAATACCCGGTTGCAATCGGCTGCTGTGAGCGAACGCATGAGCAGCTTGCAAGCGGTCGACTGGACTGGCTGCACATCAGTTCGGATCATAATCGGGGTCCTGGCGGGCCGATGTTTGCTATGGACAACTTCGACCGGGAGTTGCGAAAGGACATTGCAGCCTATGTCAGAGAGACGGTTACCTTCAGGCGAAATGTGATGAATGCGATGGAATCGGTACAGGTGTATCGCATGTATCACAACTTCATGAAGCCCTATCGTAGTCGTGATTCACTGAAGCAGAAACGCTGGCAGCGGGCAGGATTACCGGAGAAACTGGTGAGAAGTAAGCTCAAAAAGCTGTTTACGCAGCGCTCTTTTCTGAGTCATCTGGAGGGGGTCCCGGAGGAGGACATGCGGGTCTGGAAGCGACAATTATATACACCGGGACAATTGCATCAGCAATTGCCTGCGAGGTATATACTTAACTGAGGTTCATGGTGCCATCTTGTGATTACTAAAAGTTGGTTGTATACTTAAACTAACTATACAAGGAGTGTAACATGGATATGAAACGAACGTTTGGCAAGACAGGGCTCGAGATGCTTCCGATTGGAGTGGGTCTTTGGGCTGTAGGCGGCGGACAATGGGGTGAAACCAATGACAACGCTGCCTTGAGAATGCTGGACGCTGCAGTCGACCGAGGACTGCATTTCTACGACACTGCAGATGTATACGGTGAGGGACACAGCGAGCGCCTGCTGGGAAAATCCATGAAGGGCCGTCGCGACAAGTTCATTGTCGCTACAAAAATCGGCTGGATCGGATTTGACGGCGAAAAGGGCCAGAGTGCCTATGACACAGTCGACAAGCTGATCGCCGGCGTGGAGTCCAATCTGAAAAGACTCGATACCGATTATATTGACATAATGCAGTACCACGTGGATTTCCGCGAGCCGAACATGGAAGTGTTTCTTGAGGGCTGCGCGCGTCTGGTCGAGCAGGGTAAATTGCGGGCTTTCGGTGTAAGTACAAGTAATTACAGTTACCTGCAGGCTTTCAATCAAAACGGTGACTGCTCCAGTCTGCAGATCGATTACAGTATACTGAACCGGACTCCGGAGGCTGACTGCCTGCCCTACGCCAGCGAGCAGAAAATCGGAACCATAATCCGCGGTGGACTGGCCATGGGCATACTGACCGG
Organism: Spirochaeta dissipatitropha; assembly: GCF_054657935.1. Taxonomy (NCBI): domain Bacteria; kingdom Pseudomonadati; phylum Spirochaetota; class Spirochaetia; order Spirochaetales; family Spirochaetaceae; genus Spirochaeta; species Spirochaeta dissipatitropha. Next base: position 46,497 of record NZ_BAAHXT010000008.1, read on the forward strand.
CAAGTTCAGCAAGGAAACCACATTTCCTGACAACGATTTCCGCCAGGCCTGGATTACAGACCCGGACCAGAACAAGATCTTTAAACAGGATATCGAAACAGTCGAGAAGCTGAAAAAAGTACTCGAAATCGGACCCAAGGGGCAGACACTGGCTCAGCTGGCACTCCGGTTTCTGCTGGCTAACCCGGATGTCTCTATGGTAATACCCGGGGGGCGCAACACCGAACAGCTCGAACAGAATCTGACAGTGCTTGATATGCCGCCGATGTCCGAAGAGGAACTGCAGGCAATCAATGCGATTGTCCCACCGAAGGGTGGCCGCAAGATCTGGCCAGCCTGATCTCTGCTATTGTCTTCCGCGCAAGGGGGCGCAGCGTATGCCCCGCAGGAACTGCTGTCGCTGCAGGGCGGAGGTGACGAAGCCCGTATGCAGCGGCAGAGTCTGTGATTGCCGGGGAGTACCTGGAATCAGGCAGTTCCGAGGAGCAGCAGCGAAGGACCCGGTGCCGGCGGCTTTTTAGCTGCCGGTATGCGCCTGTTGTTTTTTGAGCATCATCTGCATTTCGCGGATTTCCTTGAGCTGTGCGTCTACTTCCTGCTGGTTTTCCGGTGAGTATTTTTTCGGAGCCCAGAGGAAGTGGAAGCTGAGGGCACCCTGTTTGCTGACAGCGGCATGATGCACGCGGTGGGCATTCAGGATGCGGCGCAGATAGCGGCTTTTCGGCTTGAACTTGAGACGCCGGATGCGGCCGTGGTACATAATATCGTGAAAGGTAAAGTAGCCCAGGCCGTAAAGTGCCACACCAAACCCGGATGATGCCATAGGCGCCCAGCCGCGGCTGAGTCCGAAGTAGATCAGAAAGGCCGAAAGGCTGGCAAAGAATATGGCATAGAGGTCGTTTTTCTGGAAGCGGTGGCCGCTTTTATTGTGGTGGTCATAGTGGAGACACCAGCCGTATTTGTGCATAATGTGTTTGTGGGTAAACATGGCCACGAACTCCATAGCGACGAAAGAAGCGGCAAAGGTGAATATGCTTGTAATTATTGTTGGAATGTTCATGTTCCTAATATATATATGCCAGCGCCGCTGTGGACAGTCAAATTACCTGAAAAAGAGGCATGCATGTCAAAAACCACTGATCAGACAGATCCGTACGAAATTTTCTCTGCCTATTACGACCTGGCCTGGGACGTATATGCAGAATATTGCTGCGATCTGATCCTGGCTGCCGAGGAATCTGCCCTGCGCCCATTCCGCAGAATCTGTGATGCGGCCTGCGGGACCGGCCTGCTTCTCGAGCTGCTCGGCCGCAGCGTGGGCGATGGTACCGGCGCGAGCGACGGCCCAGGTGCGAGCCACGGTCCCGGCCAGATCTCCAGACATCTCTGCGGCTTCGATCTCTCCTCCGCCATGATCGAAAAGGCCCGTGAACGCCTGCCCGGCTGCCCGCTGAAGCTGGCTGACCTCCGCAATCCCTTCCCCTTCCAGGGCCCGCTTGATCTCGTCACCTGCATGCACGATTCACTCAACTATCTGCTCGAGCCGGAAGAACTCAAAGGATTCTTTACCCGCGTCCGCCGTGTGCTCGCCCCCGACGCCGTATTTATCTGCGACATAAACAGCCCCGAACTCTACATCCAGCAGCAGGGAAAACACATGGACTACCTGCTCAAGGGCAAACCCGTCCGACAGAGCATGGATTACCGCCCCGAGAAACAACACGGAATCACCCGATTTCACTTTCCCGAAGGCAGCGAGGAGCACATTCAGCGCGCCTACGAGCCGGATGAAGTCGAACACCTGCTCCAGCAAGCCGGCCTCTACCTCACAGACAGCTTCGAAGTCGAGGACGAAGATCACGATCCCCATGCAGCCCACGGACCCGGCAGCGGAAAAATCGTCTATGTCACGGTAAAGGCCTGATCCGCAATGCGCCGATACCAAAGTATGATTACAAAAGGATTTGTGTTTATTATCCATGTTATGCAGCAAGTTAGCGCGCTGCGCTCTGCACGCCTGCGGGAACCTGTGGAGCGCATACACTGTCTGGCGGCCATGCTGCTTCTCGTTCTGCTGCTGCCACTGTCGGCAGTCGCCCAAAATCAGGCCGCTCCCGGTATCCAGGTCTACGAGCCGATACTGGTCGACGAATACGGCTATCGCATGGATCCGCCCAGCGGCTGGTATCTCAGCGATGCCAGCGACATGCGCCTGCTCACCTTCAGCAGTCCAGATGGAAGCGCTGTGGTTCAGATTCTGGTATATACCGATCTGAATTTTGTGAACGCCGATCAGATGCTTGTCGAGCTGTCCGCACAGCTGCGGGCAGAAGTCCTGGCCTCCGAGCGATTTATGTATGCCGGCCGGGAGAGTGTACTCGCCGACATGGAATTTGCAGCCGGTTCGGAAGAAGTCCGGGGTTACGCCATACTTATAGATGATCCAGTGTATCCCATGGCAATTCTGGGTTACGCCCGTCAGGAAACGTATGAGGTATATCATGACTTTCTGCTCTCGTTCATGGACTCAGTCTCCCTGGACGGCGGCGGTGACGGACTTCCAGGACCAGTCAGTCAGTATCTCGTTCCCTTTCAGCCGGGACGCAGAGGTCTGGGTGATGACGCCGAACTCATTGAACTGAATCTGGCAGGTCAAAGCGCTGGGTTCTGGTATGACCCCGACCAGACAGATGCCTCGCAGGTCCTCATCGACCGTGAAGCGCGTCTTCTGACAGCCTATGCCGGGGACAGTGCTCCACGGGAATTACAGGAAATCGCCTGGGAGCGATTTTTCCGCATGATCTACCGGGACAGCTATGCCCGGGTCAGCCCGTTGGCCGATCTCTGGCGCAGTGTCGCACGAAGTCAGGAAATTGAACGTGAGCGCCTGCCGGCTGTAATACTGAGCTGGCTGCAGGGCTTTGACTATGACCGCCCCGGCGGAATTTCGGACTTTCTCAATCCCCTGGATACCGTCTATCTGAGCGAAGGCGATTGTGATTCCCTGGTTCTGCTGTATGCCATGATCCTTGATCAGCTCGGATTTGACAGTATAATCATGGTCAGTACCGTGCATGGGCATGCCCTTGCAGGAGTGGATGTTGAAGGATCCGGAGCCCGCTTTCCCTTCGGCGGTCGCAACTGGCTGGTAGCCGAGCTGACCGCGCCGGTTGATCTCGGACTCATAGATGCCACAATGGCTGACCCTGCTGACTGGATGGGCTTCATTTTTCAGCGAATATATTAATGCATTGAACCAGGGGAGCGAACATGGATTTACAGGAATTTTTCAGCGAAGAACAGGATCGCTACTGGTGGAAGAATGCGGTTATCTATCATATATATCCCCGCAGCTTCATGGATGCAAACGGTGACGGTATCGGCGATCTCCAGGGAATAATCCAGAAGTTGCCGTACCTTGCAGAACTCGGGGTCGATGCAGTCTGGATGGGGCCGGTGTTCGATTCTCCTCATGTGGACAACGGCTACGATGTGCGGAATTACCGCAGTATCGACCCCATGTTCGGAAGCGACCGGGACATGGCAGATCTGATCGATGCGGCACATGCGCATGGAATCAAGGTCCTGCTGGATCTGGTACTGAATCACTCCAGCGATCAGCATGCCTGGTTCCAGGCCTCCGCTGCATCCCGCGAAGGTGAGTATGCGGATTACTATATCTGGCGCGATCCTGCGCAGGACGGGGGACCGCCAAACAGCTGGAAGGCAGTGTTTGGAGGACCCGCCTGGACCTGGGTTGAGGCCAGGCAGCAGTATTATCTGCATCTCTTTTCACCCCAGCAGCCGGATCTGAACTGGGAGCACCCGGCGCTCAGGTCCGAACTGACAGAAATCGCGAATTTCTGGATCGAACGTGGGGCCGACGGCTTCCGTATGGACGTAATCAATTTTATATCAAAAGCACAGGATTTCCCGGAACTCGAAGAGCGCGGTGTGCATGGGGTCTTCATAGACGGTCCACGGATGCTGGAGTTTCTGCAGGAATTCCGGGCAGGGCTTATCGATCAGGATGTAGTTCTGGTAGGTGAAACCCCCGGGGTCACAGCCGAGGCAGCCAGGGCCTACACCGATCCGGAAAACAAGGCCCTGGATATGGTGCTGACCTTCGAGCATCTGGAAGTTGATCAGATTCCCGGCAGCAAATGGGAACCACGCAGCTGGCAGCCGGCGGATCTCATGAAAGTACTGGCTGACTGGCAGACGCTGACTGCCGAACCCCGCTGGCACGCACTGTATATGTCGAATCATGATCAGCCGCGAGTGGTTTCGCGTTACGGCAACGACGGAACATACCGCTATGAAAGTGCATCGGCTTTGGCCGTGCTCTGGTACCTGCAGCGGGGAACCCCCATTGTCTACCAGGGCGATGAAATCGGCATGCGTAATTTCCCGATTCAGGGCTATAATGATCTCTCGGATCTCGAGAGCCGGAATGCCTGGGAAAGCATGGAAGATGAGGGGCTACCTCGCGAAGAAATCCTCAGACGGATCAGACGGGTTGCCCGGGACAATGGCAGAACCCCCATGCAGTGGACCGGGGAGAAGCATGCGGGTTTCACAGAGGCCGATGCTCCCTGGTATCCGCTTAATCCTGATTCCAGCGAATGGAATGCAGAAAGCCAGGCCCAGTCAGAAAACGGGCGCAGCCTGCTGCAGTTTTATCAGCAGCTCCTGATCCTGCTCAAGGACGAAGTCTTCAGATCCGGGGATTTTACTCTGCTGGGTGGCGGATCTACATGGACTGCCTACCAGCGCCGGAGCGCCGGAGAAACGGCCATCGTTGTGGTGAATCTCTCGGACGAATGCCTCGAGCCAGAGATCTTCAGCAGTGCACTGCCGACAGCCCCTGAGAACTGCGAGCTTCTGTTATGCAACTATATGGAAGGCAGCAGCTCGGTCGAGGCTGGCACCGGAGCAGCTTTCGGGGCAGCTTCCGGTGAACTGCGACCCTATGAAGCCCGGGTTCTGTATTATCGAAGCGGCTCATGATTTCCGGGGAAGAAAGCGGAGTGGGCGGCCTTCAGGGCCGTCTGCACCATCTCGCGGCTGACTACGAAATAAGTCGCGGATTCGCTGGCGCCGAGGGCCAGCATTTTTATGTGCACGCCGGCTCGGCTGAGGGCCACCACCAGGCGGTCAGCAATCTCCTCGCATTCCGACAAACCTTCTCCTACCAGAGCAATAATCGACAGATCCGTCTGGCTCTCCACCCGGGAAACAGCGCTCAGGCCAGTCAGTTCAACGGCACGCTGAGCTTCATGAATATCTGCCTCTGACAGAAACAGATTGATAGACGTCTGCGTGGTCATTACCGATTTTATGTTGATTCCCGCCTCGGCCACCGCCGCTGCTGCCTTCCCGAGTACCCCCGGAGTCTGACCAACCCCCGAACCCCGCAGCCTGAGAATCGCAAAGTCATTGCTGCAGGTTACACTCTTGACCCGGTGCGGCATTTCATCGCCCATGGCATTCTGCAACGGCGCCGGGACCGGACCGATAACCGAGAGCGGAACAATGCCTTCGTTATAACGGTGTATATTGAATATTCTGACGGGTATGCCCGGTTCCCTCAGGGGTTCGACCGTCCGCGGATGCAGGATTCTGGCCCCGAAATAACTCAATTCGGCCGCTTCGAGATAACTCAAGGTATGCAGGCGATGAGGAGTATCAACCATGCCGGGATCGCCGCTCATGAATCCGTCCACATCCTTCCAGATATCAAGGCTTTCTGCCTGAATGCAGCAGGCAATGGCTGCTGCTGAATAGTCACTGCCGCCCCGGCCGAGCAAGGTTGTTTTTCCCTCCGGGGATATACCGTAGAAGCCCGGAATAACAAAGACCCGGTCAGCCGACAGCGCCTCGGCCACCGGATTCAAGGAGCGCTCGAAATCCACACTGGCATTGCGGAACTCCCCATTGGTGAACAGACCGATATCCTCGGGTAAGGCCTCAACCGCATCTATGCCTGCATCGCGGAAGATTGCCGCCAGCAGAAAGGAACTCAGGCGCTCACCATAACTCAGGACTCGATCGTTAACCGTCAGGGGGATTTCACCCAGGTAATGCACCCCGAGCAGTACACGCCTCAGCTCATCCAGCCTCCGACCGAGTTCGGCCGTTGTTCGCTCACGCTCCTGGGGCGACTGGATGCAGCGCCCGATCAGATCTTCCTTCATCTCACGCAGAAAATCCTGCAGAGCCGCAATCCGCGACTCGTCATCCCGACATTCAAGAATACTGCTGGTCAGGCGGTTGGTTATCCCATAAAAGGCGGAAACCACAGCTACCATCGGGCGGTCGTATGTCCTGACTGTCGCAGTAATTTTCTGTATGTCTTCAACTGTCTTGAGGTTTGATCCCCCGAATTTGGCAACTATTTTTTTCATGGACATATAATAACATGGCTTTTCCGATTTGACATTTCAGGAGCAACTTGAATGTTTCCGAGATTAAACCAGTTTTTCTTACCAATTTGTCGAATTATTTTTCTCATGTGGCCTGTTATTGACTCCCCAAATCCTTGTTTCTATGATCTTATTAATCGTTGAATTAAGGAGGATTTTGTATGTCAAAACGAGTGATGTTTTTTGCCGTTATTCTGATTGCGGCTCTGCTCACAATGGGGTGTTCCCGTGAGGATTCTGGGGAAATTATAATTGGTGTTGCCGGTGCCCACAGTGGTGACCTGGCTTCCTACGGCCTTCCTTCGGTAAATGCTGCTCAGCTTGTTGTTGAACAGATTAATGCCGATGGGGGATTGCTTGGTCGAACAGTCAAGCTGGTAATTGAGGACGATGAATGTGCTCCGGATGTTGCTGCCAACACTGCTGCCAAACTGGTAGGTGACCGTGTTGTAGCGGTAATGGGACATATCTGTTCCGGTGCTACCAATACAGCTATGGAAATCTATACTCCAGAACGGATTATTACGATCTCTCCATCTGCAACCAGCCCCGGGCTGACACAGGATGGAAACTTTCCGACTTTTTTCCGGACTATTGCACCGGATGATGCACAGGGACAGCTGCAGGCACAGTTCGTTGCCGAGAAACTTGGTCTGACTTCTGTTGCTATTCTTCATGACGGCGGTGACTATGGACGTGGTCTGGCTGAGTTTGCGCGTACTGCACTTCGGGCAAACTATCCTCAGGTAGAGGTTGCTCTGTTTGAAGGTATAACGGTAGGCGCGGTAGATTATTCGGCTATCATCAACCGGATTGGTTCTGCAAATGTTCAGGGTGTGATATACGGTGGATATCATCCAGAAGCATCCCGGCTGGTAACCCAGATGAAGGGACAGGGTCTTGATCTTGCATTTATTTCCGGTGACGGAGTTCAGGATGAGACATTTATCGGTGTTGCTGGTTCTGCTGCTGAAGGTGTATATGCTACCGGACCAACCGACACCAGCGGCAATCCCGTTGCTCAGGCGGCCCGTGCTGCCCATCAGCAGAAATACGGTGAAGAGCCAGGTCCATTCTTTATGAATGCCTATGCTGCTACACAGGCGCTCATGAATGCGATCAAGGTTGCTGGTTCAACCGAGCCTGATGCAATCATGAATGCACTGCGGACCGCGCCGGTTGAGACTCCGGTTGGAAGAATCACTTTCGATGAGAGAGGTGATGCAATAGGTGTAGGTTTCGCGATGTATCAGGTGCAGAATGGTGTTTACCAGGAAGTACGCTGATCTCATGTGAGGCATTTGATTTCCACTGCACGGCTTCTCGCTGTGCAGTGGATTTGATTTAAAACAATCAGGCGGCATATATGGATTTTGACTATTTTCTCCGGCTATTTTTCAGCGGATTAACCAGGGGCAGCATCTATGCCCTCCTTGCGCTCGGTTATACCATGGTCTATGGAATCATCAAGCTCATCAATTTTGCTCACGGAGAAATATACATGATCGGTGCATTTACTGCTCTGATTATGGCGACCGTGTTCTCCTTTGCAGGTATGCCACTCGTGGCCATTCTTGTGCTTTCAAGCATAATTGCGATGATCTACTCATCGGCCTATGGATATACAATTGAAAAACTGGCGTACAAGCCATTGCGGCAAGCGCCGCGTCTCTCCGTGCTGATCAGTGCAATCGGCATGTCCCTGTTTCTGCAGAATTATGTTCTGCTTGCACAGACTTCGAATTTCCTGCCCTATCCCTCGCTTCTTCCTACGGTACCTGTTCCGGTATTTCTGAGGGGGATTATCAATTCATCGCAGGTAATTATCTTCTCCACCACAACGGTAGTTATGGTGATTCTGACTGTGCTTATCAAGTTCACTCGCATCGGCAAGGCCATGCGGGCCACCAGCCAGGACCGGACCATGGCAACCCTTGTTGGAATCAATGTTAACAAGATTATCAGCTGGACCTTTGTCATCGGCAGTTTTACTGCTGCACTCGGAGGAATCCTGATCAGTTCCTTTACCGGTCAGATCAATTTTTACGTTGGATTTATTGCAGGTATCAAGGCCTTCGTCGCTGCCGTGCTTGGTGGAATAGGAAGTATTCCCGGGGCAGTACTCGGCTCACTGATTCTGGGAATGACAGAAGCTTTTGCTGCTGGTTACATATCCAGTGTGTATGAAGATGTTTTTGCCTTCATAATTCTGGTAGCCATTCTCATTCTGAAACCTTCCGGTCTTCTGGGACGGCCGGATACTCAAAAGGTATAATTATGACATTGCAGGATATAAAAAGAACGGTACTTATCGCCCTGTGGTTTGTGTTTCTTACCTTTCCGATTCTTGTAATCAAGGTGAACACCATTAACCAGACCGTACAGTGGCGCTGGGAAAACATGCTGTATGTGTTTGTGGGCACATTCCTCGGCGGGCTGCTGTGGCGTTTTGCTCTGACACGAAGAAAGACCACCATAAAACCGATTGTCCAGATCAAGGATGCTGCCGAGATTGCAGCCGAGAAGGCGGCCCGGGAGCACGGTATAAAGCGGGTGATCGCAGAGGTTCAGGCGCATATAAAAAAACCGGTGGTTCGCAAAAGCATGCTCGCACTGGGGATTGTTCTGGCACTGGTTTTTCCTCTTGCCAGTTCCCTGTATCAGACTAGTATCATGATCACCGCACTGATCTACGTAGTGCTGGCCCTTGGACTGAACATTATTATCGGCCTGGGGGGAATGCTGCATCTGGGGTATATCGCGTTCTTCGCTGTCGGAGCCTATACCTATGGAATACTTTTCCGCTTCTTCGGGGTTGGTTTCTGGGTTGCCCTACCGATTGCTGCTGTCCTGAGCACCCTCTCCGGAGTTCTGCTGGCACTTCCGGTGCTGCGGCTGCGCGGAGATTATCTGGCAATCGTTACCCTGGGCTTTGCTGAGATCGTGCGTATTGTCCTGAATAACAGCCCCGGTTTTTCCGGTGGGCCGGCAGGTATCCGCGGTATTCCCAGACCGACATTTTTCGGCGTGCAGATGAATCTCATGACGGCTACCAACTATATCTATTACATAATTCTGGCGGTCGTCGTACTGACAATTTTTGTTATGTGGCGCTTCGAGAACTCACGCATCGGTCGCGCACTTGTTGCAATGGGTGAGGATGATATCGCTGCCGAGTCTATGGGAATCGATATAGCACGGGTCAAGCTCATAGCCTTTGCTCTGGGTTCTTTCTGGGCGGGGATTGCCGGTGTAATTTTCGCATCCCGAACCACCTTTATAAATCCCGCAAGCTTTACGGTCTGGCAGTCAATCATCGTGTTGTCCTGTGTGGTCCTTGGAGGAATGGGGTCCATTAAAGGCGTGATAATCGGGGCCATGGGGCTTATTCTGGTTCCTGAATACCTCCGGGCTTTTTCTGATTACCGCATGCTGGTTTTCGGTGCAATTCTGGTAATCATGATGGTCTTCAGACCCGGTGGTCTGATTCACAAAAAACGTAAAGCATACGTTTTTCCGGTACATGAAGGAGACGCCTCATGAGCAGAATTCTGAATGTAGCATCAATGAGTATGGACTTCGGCGGTCTCAGAGCGGTCAATAAAATCAATATTTCAGTCAATGAGCGTGAGATAGTTGCTTTGATCGGTCCCAATGGTGCCGGTAAAACCACCTTTTTCAATTGTGTGACCGGGGTATATACCCCGACTGAGGGAGATGTAGTTATACATGCTCCTGATGGTAGCGGCAGGGAACAATCAATCAAGGGATTAAAACCCAGTGCGATAGCCAGAAAGGGATTGGCCCGGACATTCCAGAACATCAGGCTTTTTCAGAATATGACAGTTCTGGAAAATGTCATGATTGGCCGTCACTGCCGTCTCAGTGCAGGTGTATTCGGTGCGATTTTCCGCACGAAAGCGGTGCGGGAAGAAGAAGAGCAGGTAATTCACGACAGCTATGAGGTGCTGAAGAAACTCAATCTGGAACGCTATGTAAATGAACTGGCCAGGAATCTGCCTTATGGCGCTCAGCGGCGACTCGAGATTGCTCGCGCGCTGGCCTCCGAGCCCTTCCTCCTGCTACTGGATGAACCAGCTGCTGGTATGAATCCCCAGGAAACAAATGAGCTGAAAGATCTCATTCTGGAGATCCGGGACACAGAAGATATTTCCATTTTTCTCATCGAACATGATATGAGTCTGGTAATGTCCCTGTCCGAGCGGATATATGTAATGGATTACGGCAAGCTCATTGCCTCGGGAAATCCCCTGGAAGTCAAATCGAACCCGGCTGTTATCAAGGCCTATCTCGGGGAGGATGAAAGTGCTTGAACTGAAAGATCTACATACCTATTACGGCAATATACAGGCACTCAAGGGTATAGACCTGCACATTGAGCAGGGAGAAATCGTCACCCTGATCGGAGCCAACGGAGCAGGGAAATCAACAACCCTCATGTCTGTATCCGGTGTCGTGCCTCCGCGTCATGGTGAAATCCTTTTTGAGGGAAAGCCGATTCACGGCATGCTGCCGGAGCTGATTGTATCTCTGGGTATCTCGCAGGTTCCCGAGGGACGGCGGATTTTTTCCCACCTGAGCGTACAGGAAAATCTTGATATGGGAGCGCTGCTCCGCCGTGACCGCAAGGGAATCCGTTCGGATATCGAGTACGTTTTTGACTTGTTCCCGCGTCTCCAGGAGCGCAGGCATCAGGCTGGCGGTACACTCTCAGGCGGTGAACAGCAGATGTTGGCCATATCCAGGGCAATTATGGCACGGCCCAAACTGCTCTTGCTGGATGAGCCGAGCCTTGGGCTGGCGCCGCTGATCGTTCAACAGATCTTCGAGATAATCCAGCAGATCAACAAGGAGAACGGCACAACCATTTTCCTCGTGGAACAGAACGCCAATCAGGCGCTCAAGGTTGCCCACAGGGGTTATGTCATGGAGACTGGGCGCATTACCATGGTCGATTCTGCCGAGAGTCTCTTGTCGAATGAGGCTGTGAAAAAAGCGTATTTAGGAATATAGGAGGACGCAGATGTTATTGGGAACAATCATGACAAAGAACCTGTTTATGGTTCAGACCGGAACCCCGGTTACTGACGCTCAGGAGCTTATGAACCGCGAGCATATTCATCACCTGCCGGTTCTGGATCAGCACAACAAGAAACTCGTAGGCATTGTAAGCGTAAAGGACCTCCTGTCGGCCAGCCCTTCCCAGGCTTCCACCCTAGATGTATATGAAATTGCCCGTCTGTTGTCTAAATTGACGGTCGGCAAGGTCATGACCAAGACCGTGCATACTGCCAGGGCATCGGATCTGGTAGAGGATGCTGCCCGAAAAATGGTAGACAACGACATCAGTTGCCTGCCGGTTATCGACGATGATGGCTATCCAATCGGTATTGTGACCGAATCCGATATCTTCAAGCTATTTATTGATCTCTTCGGAACCAGACAGAAAGGCCTCCGCGCAACCCTGCGGATTCCTGAAGAGCAGGGAGAGCTTGCCAAACTCGGCAGCGATGTCGCAGATCATGGTGGAAATATTATCTCTATCGGTACCTGGCCCGGTGATAAGCCCACCAATGCCGTCTGTATCCTCAAGGTTTCGGGTATGGACAAGGAGGCACTGCTGTCTTCGATCAAGAATCATATTCTTGAAGTCATAGATATCCGGGAGACCTGATTTGATTTTAACTCCGGGAAGGAAACAAACGAGACATAAATGTGGGGGAGCGATAGCGGTATTCCTGCTCGCCAGTGCTCTTTTTATTACAGGACTGATTTTACCTCCGACTGCAGCAGCCGGGGAGGATGATATTCCCGTCGCAGGTCAGATTGTGCCCGGTGGATTGTTCAGCGATTCCGATGCGCATATGCTGTATTTCAAGAGCAATTCCTGCTTCAACTGTGTGCGACAGCAGAAGTTCCTGGATGCGCTCATGGAGCAGTACCCGGACCTGCGGATTGTTACGGTGGATATCGATCATCAGTCCGGGGTCTGGGCTCAGTTCCGCAGAGAAAACGGTATCAACAGCGGTTCTATCCCCCGCACACTTGCAGCCGGAAACTCATTTATCGGTTTCCTTGCTGATGACGGGCCCCTTGAATATCTGGAGCCATTCCAGGCTTATTTCGGCTATGAAAATCAGCTGCGTGCTGCAGCAGAACTGGCGATGGGACTTCATGATGCGGCTGCCGCATCTGCAGAGTTTTCCGCAGAAGATGAGCAGGGCATGGCAACCCGTCCACCTCCTCTTACCGCCGGCTGGTGGTACTGGGCAGCTGCCGGAGCAGTTTTCGCATTCTATGTTCTGGTTTTCTTCATTGTTCGCTTGAAGAAACCTGCGACTGCCGTTCCCGGGCTCTGGCTCGGCGGCTTTGTACTGCTCCTGTTCTGTTTTGTCCTCTTGACCATACTCTTGACCCCCGAGACCGTCATCCGGAATTTTGCTGACCTGTTTCCCTTTCCGGTCTTTGTAATGCTGATCGCTCTGGCTGACGGGTTTAATCCCTGTGCATTTGCAGTTCTGGCTATTCTGCTTTCATTATTAACCCACACCAAAAGCCGCCGGGATATGATTCTGATCGGCGGAATATTTATTCTGTTTTCCGGAATCGTGTACTTCGGTTTTATTATGATTATGGTCAGCCTTGGATCTTTTGCTGTAGGTCGCATTGGAAGCCTGTTATTCCTCGTGCTGGGACTTATAGTCATTGCAGCGGGACTGGTTCATATCAAGGATTTTTTCTTCTTCAAAAGCGGCCCCAGCCTGTCTATATCACCCGAACGACAGAAAACCATTCATAAAAAAGCCAGAAAAATTATGGATCAGCTCAAGGAAAGCCGGACTGAATCAGCTGGCCGGAATCCACTGAAGCTCATGGCTGCTGTCGGCGGTACCATAATGCTGGCCCTGTTTGTAAACCTCGTTGAGCTTGGCTGTACCGCAGTTTTGCCGACCGTATATATGGCGGCGTTACTGAATATCTGCTCCGGCTTTGCATGTTATGCCCTCTGGACCGGCTTGTATGCGCTCGTATATATCCTGCCGCTGGCAGTTATCCTGACCGGCTTTCTGCTCACCTTCCGCTCGACCAGAATCAATGAACTACAGGGGCGCTGGCTCAAACTTATAGCCGGACTGTTCCTGATATTCTTTGGGTTTATCCTGCTGAGCCAGTTCGCGTTCTGATCGATTTTTTCTCCTGACATCCCATACTTTTAGTATGGGATAAAACCGTCCTTATTATTGCGTCTGTTGGTTCAGTACCGGTATATCCTGAGAACAAGAAAATAGTACATAAGGAGACTAGTATGAAAAATACTGCGGTATTTCTGTTCTGTATGGGAGCACTGCTTTTTATTTTCGGCAGCTGCGCGTCTGCCACTCAGGAAATTGAAGCAGTTCAAAGTGTGCCGGGTTTTGAAACAGGCTTGAACACCAATCCTGCTGTGGTTGCAAGTGAAAGCTGGAGTCTGTTTGTGGGACCCTTTGATGGAGCAGCGGAGGCACATCTTGAAAATGATAATGTCAGGATCGAGATAATCCAGCCTGGTGCACCGGAATATGCAGTTCAGCTTATCTATACACCGGTTCTGGTTGAAGCCGGAGGTGAATATCGGGTCCGGTTTACTGCACATGCCAGCAGGCCCCGTTCTATTGATGTGAAGGTCGGTGGGAATGAAACCCGATCATGGGCCGATTATACCGGAGGAGTTCGGAAGAGACTCACCAGTGAACCCGTTGAGTATGAGTTCACTTTCATGATGCAGGAACGAACAGACAAGGAGGCCAGATTTGAGTTCCAACTGGGACAGTACCCCGGAGATGTTGTTCTGTCCAATGTCAGCATGGTCAAAATCGGTCAGGAAGATATCGACCCCGCATCCTTTCAGGCAGCTGCCTTCCATGAGATAGCAGAGTATGAAGTTGACTATGACAGTATGCAGCTTGTCTGGAGCGATGAATTCGATTATGAGGGTTTGCCGGATCCATCCAGGTGGGGGTATGAGGCTGGCGGTCACGGCTGGGGCAATAATGAACTGCAGCACTACACCAGAGATCGCCTGGAAAATGCCAGAGTCGAAGATGGCAGGCTCATCATTACTGCCCGGAAAGAGGATTATCAGAGATCCGCATATACCTCTGCCCGCCTGGTCACTCGGGGAAAGGGTGACTGGCTATATGGTCGTGTTGAAGTGAAGGCACGTCTTCCACGAGGGTTAGGTACCTGGCCTGCTATCTGGATGATGCCGACAAGATCCTCCTATGGAAACTGGCCCGATAGTGGCGAAATCGATATTATGGAGCATGTTGGTTTCAATCATAACAGGATTCATGGTGCGGTTCATACTGCAAGCTACAATCACCGAATTGGTACACAGAAGTCCGGAACCATTATTCCCACAACAGATGTATCTGATGAGTTCCATCTCTATGCAATTGAGTGGGATCCCAATGAGATCAGATGGTTCCTGGACAACAAGCACTACTTCACCTTCAGAAATGAAGGTACGGGTCATCGTGAATGGCCGTTTGACCGTGAGTTTTATCTGATTCTCAATATCGCAATTGGTGGAGACTGGGGCGGCATGCAGGGAATCGACGATTCTATCTGGCCGCAGACGATGGAAGTGGAGTATGTACGTGTCTATGACCTTGGTGATGCTGCGCTTGATACCGAGCCGCCCACTGCTCCCGGCGAACTGAGTGTTGCGCCGTCTTCTATTACCGCATTTCTGGAGTGGGAGCCCTCAATTGATAATGTCGGTGTCAAGGAATATTCTGTGTATGTCAATGGAGAGCTGTCGACTACAACTGATCAGCATGAAACTCTGATTCGGGGACTGCAGCCGGAGCAAGCGTATACAGTTCGGATCAGTGCAGTCGATTATGCCGGAAACATCTCTGAGTACTCCGAGACCAGTTTTTCCACGAGCCAGCTTGATCCAGTATCTATACCCGGAAGAATTCAGGCAGCTGCATATCTCGATATGCAGGGTATACAAACACAGGAGACTGAAGATACAGGCGGAGGAATGAATGTCGGCTGGATCGATAGCGGTGATTGGCTTGAGTACATGGTGAATACCTCAGGAAATCAAGACTTCACTGCAGCGTTCAGGATTGCCAGCCCTGAGGGCATCGGTCGTATCGAGCTGCGGGATGAGAACGACACTGTACTGACTTCTCTATCGCTGCCTCAGACTGGCGGATGGCAGGACTGGGAAACCATCGTTAGCAGTCCCTTTTCCCTCCCGGCTGGCAGCCAGGTAATCCGTGTGTATGCTGCCGAGGGAGGTTTCAATCTCAATTGGCTTGAGCTTGATTAGTACAATAGAGTTTTTCCGGCACTTTTAGTGCCGGAAAAAACCAGTCCATAAGCCCGTTCCCTTTCTTCCATAGCTGGTAGCCTGAAGTCAAGGAGATAGTATGAAGAAATACAAAGTACTCGGAATTGTAGTTATATTCGTAATTGCAGTAACCACCGCCGGCTGTGTTAATCTGGCTGATATCGGACCACATTCCAGTCCTGATCATGAAATTTCATCTCAGGCTCGATTGACATCGCTTCCTGCCGCCTTGGATGCTAACCTGGCATGGCATAATGCAGGTCTTTTCGAGATCGCCAATGGCTGGAGTAATGGTGGCTTTTTCAACGCAACCTGGCGCGATTCTCAAGTGACATTCACTCAAAATCATGGCGGGAGAATGACGCTGAGGCTCGACTGGGACAGCCATGGATCCAACCCACCGTATCAGTCAGGTGAGTACCGAAGCCGTGAGTTTTATCACTATGGCCTGTACGAGGTTCGCATGCGTGCCGCCCGGGGCGACGGGGTGGTGTCTTCATTCTTCACCTATACCGGGCCATCAGATAATCAACCCTGGGACGAGATCGACATCGAGTTTCTGGGTAAGGATACAACACGAATGCAGACCAACTACTTTACCAATGGTGTCGGAGGTAAAGAGGTCTATATTGATCTGGGATTTGATGCTGCTGACAGCTTCAACGACTACGCCTTTGAATGGCTGCCTGACAGGATTAACTGGTACGTCAACGGAGTGCTTGTTCATACCGAGGACGGTAGTAAGGGAGCAATTCCCAGCCATGAAAGCAAGATTATGGTAAACCTCTGGCCAGGCACCGGAGTAGACGAATGGCTGAATCCCTTTAACAATTCAAATCTGCCGATTACTGCTGAATATGAATATATCCGGTACACCCCCTATACTGAATCACCCTTGAATCCTCCTTCGTCAGGTAATCCGTCGTCAGGTAATATGATTTCAAACGGTAATTTCGGAAATGGAAACAGCGGCTGGCATCTGGGAACCTATCAGGGCGGAAATGCTTATCTGAACACGAATGACGCTGGACTGGTACAGATCTGGAATGGCGGCAGTCAGGTATGGTCGGTACAGCTGATTCAGGAAGGGCTCACATTGGAACAGGGTGCAACATACAGGGTATCATTCGATGCAGCATCAGCATTCAACCGAACGATTCAGGTTGGTGTGAATCAGTCCGTGAGCCCCTGGGGAAGTTTTTCCGGGCCGGTCAGTTTTTCGCTGTCCCCGGAATGGAATCACTACAGCATGCAGTTTGAAATGAACTCCCCGTATGAGCCCAATGCACGCCTGGAAATCAATCTGGGCCAGAGCACCGGTGATGTACACTTCAATAACATTTCAGTAGTGCGCCAGTAGTTAGAACAGGAACTCTGGAAATCAGCGGCAGTTGGACTAATCTCTGACTGCCGTTTTATGAATTACTCGCGTAATACATCATCCTGTTTTATACTGCTCATACGATAAGTGGAGAATACGCGTGAAATCAAGGAATGAGGAGAGACAATACTTCGGACTGGTTATTAACCAGATAGAGGGCCGTTATCAGCATCAGATCATTTCCGGCCTTACCCAATGGACAAAGTCTCAGGATATAGGGCTCATGATTATTTCCGGGAGGTCGTTTAACTCACCGTATCCTGAAGAACAGGCTTACAATTCCATTTATCAGATTATCCGCGAAGCACCATTGTCCGGACTGATAGTTGCCGCCGGCTCGCTTGGGTCTTTCCAGGGAGAAGAAGAGACAGCCGCCTTTTTCCGTGAACTTACAGATAAGCCTCTGGTGACTCTGGGGATGGAACTTCCCGGTCATCCCTGTATTAAAACCGATAACAGTAACGGGATACAGGAAGCAGTGCATCATGCAATCGAAACACATGGGTATGAACGAATCGCTTTTGTATGTGGCCCCGATTCCAATGAAGAAGCTGTCGATAGGTTTACTGCCTTTACAGAATCCATGCATGCAGCTGGACGTGAGATTGATCCAGAACTTATATATCAGGGTGATTTGAGTTACCGCTGTACAGCCTCTCTGGCAGCAGATATGGTGTCTACCGGTAAACTACAGTTTGATGTTCTGCTGTGCGCTAATGACGAGATGGCAATCGGTATCTTCCAGAATCTTCAGCGACTCGGATTCTCTGCACCCCGTGATTATGCCATTATAGGTTTTGATAATCTGGACGAAGCACGTTTCCTCTCTCCTCCTTTGACAACCGTCTGTCAGTTTCTGCATCAGCAGGCTGCACAGGCTGGTGAATATCTGCAACGGATACTGAAAGGGGATACCCCTCCAGATTTGACAACGATAAAAAGCAGCTTGATTATCAGGGAATCCTGCGGCTGTGATAGTGCTCCATTATTCAAGATGAATACCGAGCAAACAAAGCCTGCGGCACTAGCCCGCTCAATTCAGGATCAGGTGCTTCAGATCATTCATCCCCCTGTCGCTCTGGCTGGTGAAATTACAGGAATTGTGTTCACTCTCCTGCAGACCCTCGACCTGGATGTCCGGATTCGACGTGAGCATCCCCTGTTTCTTCAGATTCTGCATGAATCACTGGAGCTGACATTCTCATGGACCACCTTTGGTGAGATGTGGCATAAAATACTGTCTGCGATTCAGCAGGTCGTGCTCTCTGAATTGAAGTATGATTATTCTGAGCAGGCATATCTTGGTAATCTTTTCGGATGTAGTTATGCAGTTGTAACGGCACGTGTCAGTCAGCGCGAAGCACAGCGCTATACCCGATTTGAGGCAGTTCTGACCGGGCTGAGAGATCTTAATGAGCAGTTGAATTCGGTGCTCACGCGGAACCAGATATGGGATATACTGGCTGATCGCCTGCCTGCGCTGGGCATTCGGCATGCGTTGGTATCCCGTCATGTCGACGGGGTACGCAATGAACCTGAATTTGGTATGATCTGCCCGGTTTTATACCTCAACAACACACGTGAGAACCTGGTTTCTGATCCTTATCCAGCAGTTCAGGTCTTTCCGTCTGATATCAAGCCCATGGATATAGGCCATACACTGATTATTCTGCCATTGTTAAAACATGATAAACACTTTGGAATGGTCATTCTGGAAGCAACAGAACTTGATCTCCTGGTGTATGATACAATTGCCAACGAAATCTCACAGGCTCTATTTGTATCGGATGTGTTCAGTGAACGCGAGCAGTCTACCAGGTCACTTGAACAATCCATGAAATCCCTGGTAAGTACCGAACAGCGGACCCGCTCGGTTATTGACCAACTTCCACTCGGAATTATTGAAACTACACCTCATCTGACTATTCGCAGACTCAACAGTACAGCGGAGAATATACTCGGTCGGGATAGCAGGATTTGTGGGTCATCACTCACGGAATTGTTCGATGGTGATCGTCGTGGTTTGAGCGATCAGGAGCGTGGAGAATTGAGCCATACGGGTAGTCTGGATATTCCGAATATGCGGATAACCCGCAAGGGTTCTATGTCTATGAGTCCTGTACTGCGTATTTCAGTAGCTGAGAGGGATACGGCTGGTTTGCCGACCTTGCTCGTGTGGAGTATTCTTGATACCACTCTCCCGCTTACCAAGCAGGCCCTTCCAGACGATGAATTCTACCGTACCTTTCAGCTGACCAAACGCGAACAGGAAATACTTTCTGCCCTGCTGAGCGGCCGCCGGATCAGGGACATTGCCGGGATAATGTTTATTGCTGAAAGCACAGTAAAGGGTCATGTCAGTCAAATCTATTCCAAACTACAAGTCAGTGGAAAGACTGAAATGCTATCAGTAATCCGGAATTACAAGCAGCAGGAGCTTGGCTATGACAGCTATCTGCTGTCGGTCATTAATTCTCTCCTGTCACGTAATACCGACCCATCGAAGATCAAGCCAGTCAGCTGAATGTAATACAACTTTTTGTACTGTTAAAAACACTACATATCAGAGCGATCTGATTTTTCTCCTGCTTATAGAATAAGCCTAAGGAGAATTATTATGAAGAAAATTGTTCTGATCAGATGGGCGTTTGTTTTAATTGCAGTGCTCGGTATTGCGACTCTTTCGGCTTGCAGAAACCCGGTCGTAACAACTGATGAACCAGCCAGTGCTGGGGATTCGCTGGAATCAACAGAGACAAGTACTGAAACTGAATCCGGAGATTTTTCCGGCATGACAGCTGTGGACACAGAGACAGACGGTGCCACTATCTGGAATGTCTCGGAAACTGACGGGGATAGAAGTATTACAGTGACAGATAATTACACGGGTACAGATTTCTCGGTCGCCATTGTTAACGGAAATATCGAAATCAATATTATCGATGGAGGGGACGAAGCCTGGAAAGTACAGCTCGTTGAAGAACTGGAAAAATTGACTACAGGAACTGATTATGTAATGACATTCGCGGCAAAAGCCAGTGTGGCATATGATATTAGCGCCAGCATGGAATTCGCACAGATCTGGGATGATGATCCTGCAAATAGAATCGATGAAGTTACTATTGCAGAATCCGGGTATTCACTCACAACTGACTTTGAGACATACACGCTTGAGTTTACAGCAACAGATGATCCTGACGCGGGAGCGAACAGATCAGAAGTAATCAAGCTTAACCTTGGCAACATAGAAGATGTAATTGTAACTATTAGTTCAATTACTTTAACTGAAGCAGAGTAGAGGTCATACAGTGAATAGAAAATCATGTATTTTGCTGCTTGTTCTGCTGGCAATGGCTCTGAATGGATTTTCACTGGAAGGTCCACAGGTTGACGGTGTACTATCTGCCACCTTCGGAATTAATTTTGATTATGAAGAAGTAAGGCTTGGTTTATCCGAAAAATTCCAGTTTGATATATCGTGGCCCTTGCTGCCATATACTCATATCGCTTCTTCAGGTGAGAACGAAAAGTTCAGAATGGAAACCAGCTTTACTGGATTCCTGGAGTATTCAATCGAGAATCAATCCAGCGGCTGGGAGCAGAATCCGGCAGCTAACTGGACTATTAATTTCAGTGATGTGTACAGCAGGATCTATTTTGACAGGCTCTACTTTCTGGTCGGCGCAAGTGAAACAAATTATGAAAGACTGGATGGTTATAATCTAATCAGCTCATCGGACAGAATACGGGCCAACTGGGCATATCTGACTTCCAGGGTAGCATGGAGTTATCTGTTCACCCCTGATTATAATATCAGTGAGAAGGCAGATATGGTCGGGGGTATAGATGGCAACCAGGGTTCTGAGTCTTCAGTCGGCATTGGGGGAGATCACGATACCCTGTCCTGGCTGTTTATGTTTGGAACCTTGAATGACTGGACTGTAGATGCGAGCAATAGATATGACATTGGCTACAATGTCAGTTACACAGGCATAAGTAATCTGCGTCTTAATCAGGGAGCCTTTGTAAGATATGCGGAGGACCTTCTGGACCTTGGGGCCGGGATAGGGGCTGAATATAGTTATCCGATTTCTAATGAGCTTGTTCTGAAACCAAATGCAGGGGTCGACATACATGTGAAAAATCTGAATGACCTGTCTCTTTCCGGAGCTGAAATCGCATATGGACTCACTCTTGAATGGCCGGGAGCTGATAGCTATGGTTTTCTTGCCTTGCAGGAAGATTCAAGGCGCTGGAAGCAGATCAATCTGAGATATTCAGGAGTTACTATCTCCGGGATCAATTATATTGATGGTGACAGTGCAGAGAATGACAGCTTCAATCTTAGATTCAGTGCATTGGATCCCAGAGATGGGGGGCTGGTACATGCCCTGGAATTAGCCGCTCTGCTTGAACTGGAAGATGTTCTGCAAATACCGAATGAAGGTCACAATATTGCCTTTGGCTTATATGTAGATTACACATTTGCCGGATCTTTTCGACCGAAATTACACACTGTCATGAAGACCCTGGGGCCGGAAAGAGACTTTCCTGTTTCTTTGTCTGTTGGTATAGACTATGTGGGGCTTCCGTTTGCCGAATTCGGCCTTGTATATGAAAATGATGATTTGTCTTCTTTTCAGGAGAAACCGGGTAGAATTCTGCTTTCTGCAAAGACCTTTTTCTAAGAATATACCAAGGGGAGAATTGTGAAACACAAGAATAGTGTGGCTGGAATTATGCTGATCGGAATTGTATCAGTGTTCTTTTCTTGCGATCTGGATCGTACAGCTGCTATAAGCGGTGTAACCTCCATTGAGTCGGAATATACGTTTACCTTTCATTCGCATAATGATGCCCTGTTTGAGATAGCCGACGGATGGTCCAATGGTGGGTTTTTTGATGCTACATGGAGGAAGGAACAGGTTTCCTTCGATACAGAAAATGCTGTTCTGACATTGACTCTTGATCATGATGTGCCAGGTTCCAGCCCCCAATACAAGTCCGGTGAATATAGATCAAGAAATTTCTATAGCTATGGCCTTTATGAAGTTAAAATGAAGGCAGCGAAGGGGGATGGATTAGTCTCGTCATTTTTTATCTATACCGGTCCATCTGATAATAATCCCTGGG
This sequence comes from Spirochaeta dissipatitropha, assembly GCF_054657935.1. NCBI lineage: Bacteria > Pseudomonadati > Spirochaetota > Spirochaetia > Spirochaetales > Spirochaetaceae > Spirochaeta > Spirochaeta dissipatitropha. The sequence goes on from NZ_BAAHXT010000008.1 coordinate 68,803, forward strand.
ATGAAATCGACATTGAAATCCTCGGCAAAGATACTAGGGTAATGCAGACCAATTACTTCACGAATGGAGTAGGGGGAAAGGAAGTCTATATTGATTTAGGATTCGATGCATCTGAAGATTTTAATGAATACGCATTTGAATGGTTACCGGATGAAATCAACTGGTTTGTAAACGGTGAGCTTGTACATACAGAGGATGGATCGAAAGGTAAAATTCCTGATACACCGGCAAAGATAATGGTTAATTTGTGGCCGGGAACAGGGGTCGATGCCTGGACCGGATCTTTTGATGATTCGGTTCTGCCTGTTACTGCTGAGTATGCTTATATAAAGTACACCGCATATTCGAGTGATGGTATCCGTCCCCTTCAGGATAGAACTAACGGGGAGAGATATGAGTGAGTATGTAACATCAAGGCGGGGGAGTTATTCAGCAGAGTCGCGTATCAGAGAGATTTTCGGAACATCGGTGCGAGGGTATGTGGATGCACGATGCATGGATAGCCACGGTTTTCGGGTCTGGGGAATAGCAGGGCTTCCTTTCGTCGCTCCGGTGACCGAGCAGCTCTCCAGACAAAGTAATTTCCTGGCCTTTGTAATTACTCAGCTGCAGCAGGGAAATAATCTGCTTGTGGATGTCAGCGGTGGAAAAAAGCCGGTATTCAAGATAGAGAGAGATGGAGAAATCAGGGGTATTGAATCCTCTGTTCAAGCCCTGGAAGCTGTGTCTGCTGTGCTGGCAGAACTCGAATCCTGGGCTGGAACTATTGAGAGTGACGGAAGTCACAGAATCGGACTGAAGAGTCCATTGCCGGGACCTCACTTCGGGGTAAATCTTCTTATAGGAAACAGAACTGGTTTTCCCAACGTTCAGCAGACAACTCCCAAAAGTGTAGTGGGCCGTCTTGGCAGGGGAAGCTTTCGATCTCATGCGGCTACCCAGGTACTTGCAACGCGTTGGGATCTGAGGCAGGAGGAGAACGGATTTCCTGCTAATAGGCAGTTCTACCTGACCGAAGGGAACAGACAGATTTTCTATTCAGCCGATGCCCGGACGAATGTAAATGAGGGATTTTGCCGGCACGGCCAGAACCATACTGAAATCTGCTGCCTGACTGAATGTGGTATCGATATCAAGCGAAGAATTTTTATCCTTCCTCACCAGCAGGATCTGCCACTTGCGGTAGAGGTGCAGGGGATCACTTTGAGGAATAATAGCAAAATCACCCGGAACCTCCGCTTCGTGGGTATAGGGATGTTTGGTCCCTCAAAACCTCCGGCCCTGCAGGAAGATGTTTTGTACAGCACCATTATTATGGAATCCGGAATGATCAGAAACGCTGATGGTTCCGTTATGGCGCTCAGCCCCTGGTATCATCCTGATCATGACCGCCGTGATCGACGATTCCACACCTTGTTAATTCATAGTGATTCAGGAACTGTGTTTCCTTCCGAATTCACCACCGACTACGGGGCATTTTTAGGGGATGGTTCTTTGGAAGAGCCTTCAGGGCTACTTTCACTGGATAACAGACTGACCCGGCGGGGGCCAGGCTTCTTTGCCCTTGGCAGTACTGTCACGCTTGCTCCCGGTGAAGTCCGGCATTTGACCCAGTTTACGGGTCTTGTCTCGCTTATGGGTGATGAAGGGATCAAGCCCTATGAGCTTTCTCCCCGGGATGGAGTCTCTGATTCGCGACTCCTTGAAGAGATCTCCCGATTAATCGAGACAAGGGGAACACCAGGGGCTATTCATGAGGCTTTGCAGGAGATTGAACAAACTCAGGAAAACTGGGCATCCTTTTTTTCCATTTCCGGTGGAACGGAGCCCTTCTGTACCTATGTATCCCGTAATCTGCCCTTTCAGCTGCTTTACCAGTCAATGGTTTCCCGATCTTTCGGGCAGACCCAAAAGGGCTACCGGGAGATCGGTTTCAGGGAGATTCAGGACTTGTTTGCGTCACTCCCGTTTTTCTGTGCTTCAGGCCAGGACACAGTGGTACAGCAGTTGATACTTAATTGGGCATCTCATCTGCATCCCTTTGGATATGCAGACCACAATTTCTATTGGGAGGGCAAAGAGAGCGGTGAATGGTCTGATGATGCACTCTGGCTGCATCAGGCTGTCGGAAGATACATCCGGCTGACTGGTGACGAATCGATACTGTCAATGAAGGTCAGGGAAAAGATAAGTCTGTTTCAGTTGCTTGTAAATGCCTTGCGTTATTCCACAGAGATCTCTATTGGTGTCCATGGCATCCCTCTCCTGGATCGAGCTGACTGGAATGACTGTCTGAAACTCGATCAGAATTATCATTCCGGTCCCGAGAAGGAAAAGATCCGGGAAGAGACTGGCGAGTATTCCTCCATGGGGACTGAAAGCATCATGAATGGCTTTCTCGCTGTTGTTGCGGCGAAAGAACTGGAGGACATGGCTGGAATACTCCATGATGAGCAGGGTCGGCAATGGGCCCGAAAACAGAATACAGTAATGACCGAAAATCTCAGGAAACATGGCTGCATCAATGGGGTGTATGCCAGACTACTGTTTAATAGTTACCCCGGGTTCAGCTATGCCGGTGCCGAGGGAGATGGACTGGATACGGACGGTAGTGGGGGAACCTTTTTCCTCAATAGTTTTTCCTGGTCCGTGCTTTCCGGGGTCGCAAACGAGGATGAGATCGGGCAGATGCTCACTGTTATTCGGGAAAAGCTTAAAACACCACATGGTCTGAAGCTGGTTTCTCCAATTGATCTGGGTCGGGTGGTTCCTGGCACAGCATCCGGGGAGTATTTCCCTGGAGACAGGGAAAACGGTGGAGTTTTCAAACACGCCGTTATGATGGCCGCAACGGCCTTTTTCCATGCAGCCAGGCGGGTAGAAAATTTTCAATTGGCAAGAGAGCTGGCAAAAGAGGCATGGGAGATGATTGATCTGGTTCTTCCCCCTCGCACTCTGAATAATCCCTTCGTTTTAGGTGGGAATCCCCGGTTCTGCACTCAGTATAATAATAGCGAGACCGGAGAGAATATCGGGCCTCTTCTGAGCGGGACTGCACCATGGTTTTTTCTGGCTCTGCAGGAAGGGCTGGGAATCGACCTGCAGAGGGACAGTCTGAGCCTGAATCCGCTGCTGAGAGAGGAAGACAGGGACATTTCCTTTAGTCTTAAACACAGGGGGAAAATAATCCAGGTACGTTTGTACAAACCTGAAGGCTTTTTCAGGCTTGGGGAGCATTCACTGGAACTCACGGTAAACGGTGAGCTTCACAGTGGTAATACAATACCCCTTGGGAATACCGGGAGTCCTCCTGAAATTCAGGGAGTATTCCAGAGTTGAGGTCCCAGGCTCGCAGCCAGATTTATCCTGCTGAGCCAGTTCGAGTTCTGATGCAGCAGTCCGGAAGTTCAAACAGCTGCCGGATTGCTGCAGGATTATCCAGTTCCTGCGACAGCCATGGGGAAATCACGGTCCGGTCTGCGAGGGTATCTACAATCTCGCTGATGTACCTCAGTTCATCATAGCCTTTCGCTGTCAGGACAGGATCTTCGGTACCGGAGACGGCAAAACTGCGGTTGATAATCCAGGCAAAGGGCTGGATGCCGGCCCGTTGAAGGTCCTGCTGCAGGGCAGCTGCCTCATGACTCGGTGTGGCCTCGGGCAAGGCAACGACAAGGACCTTTGTGTAGCGTGGATCACGGACGCGGGGGAGCAGCTGTTGCACTGCTTCGGGTAGTTCGTTTACCGATTTGGCTACTTCCCGGTGGTACGACTGGGTTGCATCCAGCAGAAGCAGGGTGTGGCCGGTAGGAGCCGTATCCAGGACTACAAAGCGTGTGTCTCCCCGGGCTACGGTCTGGGCAAAGGCCTGGAATACCGCAATCTCCTCAATACAGGGAGAACGCATCTCTTCTTCAAGCAATGCCATGTCATCATCTGCCAGTACTCCGCGATTTCGCTCTATGACTTCCGCTACATAACGTTCGGTTTCCACTTTGGGGTCTATGCGTTCAACTGCAAGATTTGCAGACATCACGTTTTCTGTGCCGATTACCCGGGAGACATGTGCGGCAGGATCAGTTGTGGAAAGGACTACCTCATGTCCGCGCCTGGCGAGTTCCGCTGCAATTGCTGCTGCCATGGTAGTTTTACCTACTCCGCCTTTTCCCATGGTCATGATCACACCGCTTCCATCTGCCTCTATGCCGTCTATGAGATCAGTCCAGTCCTCTGTGCGGTCGAGTACTGGATCGAGATCAGTCAGAAGCTGCAGATGATCGGTCACTGCAGCTTCGTAAGTGTTTTCTTGCGCAAGCTGGCGAAGTGAGGACAGAGTTGTCAGCCCCGCAGGCAGGAAAGGGATTTTTGTATGCGGGAGATCGATCAGGCCTGCCGGCATATCCGCCAGTGCTGCCCTGGACTTCTCCGCGAAGGCTTCAGCGACGCGGTCACCACTCCTGCATTCGAAAACCCCGTTTATGATCAGATGCTTGTTTTTCATTCCTGCGTCACCAAGCTCGATTCCGGCCCGCTCGGCTTCGAACAATGCCATCGGCTCCGGCCGTGTAACCAAAACCAGCAGGGTGAAGTCGGGATTCTTCAGGGCGTCGACAACCTGGGTAAACAACTGCTGCTGTTCCTGCAGTCCGGCAACAGGCCCCAGACATGAACTGCCGCTGGTATTGTCTGCGATAAAATCAGTCCATGCAGCAGGCAAATTCAGGAGACGCAGGGTATGGCCGGTTGGTGCGGTGTCAAGAATGATCGTATCGTATTCGCGGGTAGTCTCATCATCTCCCAGCAGTTTGGAAAACTCGTTGAAACCGGCAATCTCCACAGTACAGGCACCTGAGAGCTGTTCCTCCATTTGCTGTACGGCGGTATCCGGGAGAACGCCTCGGTATGGTCCGACCATCCGTTCCCGATATTCCGCAGCAGCCTGAATCGGATCAATGTTCAGAGCAAACAGATTAGGAGCATCCTGGACGGCTGTCGGACGTGAACCTAGCTCAGTCCCCAGCACTTCGTCCAGATTGCTGGCCGGATCAGTGCTGATCAAAAGAACTTTTTTCCCCTGCTCTATGCCCTGGTCTGCGAGAGCCAGAGCGGTTGCGCAGGCCATGGATGTCTTGCCTACTCCTCCCTTTCCGGTAAAAAAGGTGTAACGGGGAATCTTCGTCAGCAAATTCTGCATCAGCAGCAACCCTCACTGCCTGAGCAGCAGGAACTGTCTTTTGGGCTGATTACATCCGTGAGAACCATTTTGTCCTGTCCGTTCTGCAACGCAGCTGCAGCTGCTGTGTCCAATCCCAGCAGGTTGAATATTTCCTTACGCTCAGGATAGCGACCGCTGCATACCAGCTCTCCGTCAATGAGAATGTAGGGCAGGGGCGAGCCCTCGGGGTCTGTCAGTAATGCCTTGACTTTCGGGTTATCGACAAAAGCCTGAGGCTGCTGTCCGAGATTATAGCGTTCTACGCTGATGCCAGCATCCGCAGGAATTGCTTTCAGTGTGCCGGCAAATGCAGCCAGGGCAGGATCAACTTCCGGCCCGCATACTCCGGAGGAGCAGCAAAGCGCTGGATCGTAGATTTGAAGGATTATGTTTTTCATTGAAGACTCCAGTCTCGGACATGCGTTAAAGTGCATGTCTTTATGGACAATATAGCTGTTGTACCATCACTGGTCAAGCTTGACTTCAATAGAAGACTGATGTAGTTCAGTTGTTTTCAGCCTGCAGGCCGATTACGCATCGCCCCTGCTTCCGCATTTGCAGCCGAAGCAGCAGGCGATCATAATCCTGTCCAAGAAGGGGGTCCTGTTGCAGACTGTCTGCGAATCCCTTCCAGAAATCATCTGAGAATATTGGGCGGGTAGCAAGGTGGTGATATACCCATACCCCATCCTTCCGTGAAGCAACCAGGCCGGTTTTCTTGAGTATAGCCATATGACGGGAAATCTGATACTGAGGTACCTGAAGAGAGTCTACAAGTTCACAGATGCATAAGGCTTCGGAGCTTGCTGCCATCAAATTCAGCATCCGGATACGCAAGGGATCAGCCAGGCTTTTAAATAATTGTGCCTGTACAGTTCCTGGTTCCATTTCATTCGATTCCTGCAATGTTGTCTCCTGAAATAAAAGTACAGGAAGTCACAAGGCTTGTCGAGATCGCTTTGTCTCTTGAGTAGTTAGAAGATGGCACCATGAGTCTGAAATATAATGTTTCTCTGTCATTATTTACAAAAACATACATCATTATCGTAATTTGTGCTTATATTTCGGACTGTAAACTATGATAGAGAAACAACATAGCAGTAAGGCTTGGTGCCATCTTCTAACTACTCAACTCTGTCTCGGGAGCTGCAACTAAAGATGACTTGCAGTTGGGAATCAGTGGGTATATACTGAGGGTATATAGCATCCTTGCAGGAGGGTATATGAAAATTGGTTCTGTATTTGAAAATAACCGTACTCAAGCTGTACGCCTGCCGGCAGAAACCCGTTTTCCAGCCGATGTAAAAAAAATTTCCGTTCGAGTAGTCGGATCTGCCAGGATTCTGGAACCTCTGAACAATTCCTGGGATAACTTTTTCCTGCAGACTGAAGATGGAGTAACGGAAGATTTTATGGCTGACCGTGCTGACCAGTTCCAGCCTGAACGGGAATCATTCTGATGTTCAAATACATGCTTGATACCAATATCGTCATTTATGTTATAAAGCAGCGCCCGCCTGGCTTGAGAGAAATTTTTAACATGTATGCCGGACAGATGTGCATCAGTTCTATTACGTACGCGGAACTGATTCATGGAGTGGAAAAAAGTTCGCTGCCCGAACGCAACCGCAGGAATGTCGAGGATTTTGTTTCACACCTCGAGATCGTTGGCTATGATAAAACTGCAGCAGCGCATTATGGTGAAATTCGAGCAGATCTGAAGCGAAAGGGAAGAGTCATGGGTGTTAACGACCTTCATATTGCCGGACATGCTCGCAGCCAGGGTCTGGTTCTTGTTACGAATAATACCAGAGAATTCGAAAGGGTCGATGGTCTGCGGATTGCTGACTGGACGTGTGCGTTATAGCAAGTTCTGCTGTTTGGACGCTCCGGAAATAAAATGATATAGTGGCGCATGCGTGAAATTCGGGAACTCATCGGGCCGGTTTACATTCCTATTATGCTTCTGGCTGTCGGCGTTTCGGCTATTGCGCCGGTCCTTCCCTTATATCTCACCAGCCTTGGTGCCGGTGTTGGCCTTATTGGACTCGTTCTCGCTGCTCGTGGACTTGGCGAAACAATCAGCGATGTACCGAGCGGCTTGATTCTATCACAGTTCGGCCTCAACAGAATGATCATTACGGCGTTTGTTCTGAATATACTTTTCAGCATAGCAATTGCGTTGAGCCGATCAGTGTATCTGATCGGCCTGTTCAGTCTTTTAACCGGTCTGGTTGTTCCCTTGCAGATCACCGGGGTAATGTCGGTAATCCGCATAACGGTGGATTCTCAAGTCCGGGGACGCGCTTCTGCGCTGCTCGGTGGATCCCTGCGGATCGGAATGCTAGCCGGGCCTGTCAGTGGAGGATTCCTGGCTGATGCCTTTGGTGCTCCTTCGGTTTTTCTCTTTCAGGCACTCCTTCTTTCGCTTGGTCTTTTTTCCTTCATTATCAGCCGGCCCCAGCATGTCGATCTGCTGGCAAAGCGGCAGCATGTCGGCAGACAGTTCAAAAGGGTTCTGGATGGACTATCCGACCGCATTCCTGCTCTGGTACTGGTAGGACTCGCGATTCTTTCCCTTTCGCTTCTGCGGGCCGGGCGGCAGATTATACTTCCGCTCTGGGGGGCTCAGCTCTCTCTGGACGCAAGTACAATCGGTCTGGTTATGAGTGCTGGCGCCCTCTTTGATCTCCTGCTTTTTGTGCCGGCCGGTTTTGTACTTGACCGTTACGGCAGAAAGGCTGCCGGCAGTATCTGCCTGGCCTTGTTCAGTCTTGGACTTCTTATGCTTATACCTGCTTCTAACATCAGGCTGTTTCTGCTTGCCAGCTGTGTAATCGGAATTGGTAACGGAATGGGGACAGGAATCAATGTGACAACAGGAACCGATCTCGCACCAAACGGCTCGGTCAGCGAGTTCCTCGGACTCTGGAGGCTCTACGGCGATTTCGGGAAAACCCTTGGACCGGCTCTGATCGGCTTGATTGCCGGTGTTTTCAGTCTGCAGGCAGCGGTGCTTATGACCGCCGGAATCGGAGCTGCAGGATTCTCGGTTATGGCCTTTGCTGCTCCGGAAACCCGCCATATAGCCATGCGTGATTCAGAATCCAACCTCGCAGAATCAGAGTTGTGAACCCGATAGAAAGACCAAAGAAAAACCAAAGAAAAACTAAAATCCTCGGCTTTGCCACCACTTTATTGCGTACCGTCTTACCATTGCCGCAGTAGAGAGATTCAGTTTTTCCTTGATATGGTCCCTGTAGGTACTGACAGTTTTTACCGAGAGATTCAGTATTTCTGAAATCTCACTGGTGCCGTAGCCCTGTCCCATATATTCCAGGACTTCAAATTCTCTATCGCTCAGAAGTTCTTCGGGGAGTGCTTCTTCCTTTTGATTGTACATTTTTGTCAGTAATCGTTGATTTATGGCGGGAGAAACATGGATTCGCCCATTGAGAACATTCCGGATTGCCTCAAGGGTAACTGCCCATGCTTCCTGCTTCATTATGTATCCGCTTGCTCCCGCCTTGAGAACACGTTCGGCATAGATGAGTTCGTCGTGCATGGATATAACAAGGACAGGTATGGTCGGCTTCATATACTTGAATTTCCGGATGAGATTAATTCCGTTGCTGTCTCCTAAAGACATGTCGAGCAGTATGATATCAACAGTAGTTTCCCTGAGTTTTGCTAATGCAGTTTCAGCACTTCCTGCCTGGGCTACAACCGTGTAGCGGGGCTCACTTTCAAGCAGCGCAACAAGTCCTTGCAGGAATATTGGATGATCATCGATTACTAAAAATTCAATTTTTCCCTTATTCGGCATAGATACATCCTTTTATGGAGACGTTATAGCGCGGCAGACTACCGCCGTTCCACCTGATTTTGAACGGAGAAACTCCAGGCTTACCCGGGCTTTCTCTGCCCGGTATTCCATTATCTGAAGACCCATTCCCCTGTTTTTGCTTTTTATCTGAATCCCTTTGCCATCGTCCTCGATTTTGACAAAAAAACCGGGTTTAGGGTGAGCAGCAGATGGATGAATCCCTTCAAGTGATTTTTCCCTGTCTGATGCACTATTGCCGAGTTTTCCCAGGCTCACTGATATGCTGCTGCACCCTGAATGCTTGATGGCATTGGTCAAGGCTTCCTGTATAATCCGGTATATCTGTATCCGGCGATCACCGGTTTCTATTTCAAAGCCAGGTTCAACCTGAAGTGAAATGGAAATCCCGCTGCTCTTTTTCAATGATTCTATCAGACTGTCCACAGTGGCTATGAAGTCGTTTTTTGTGAATCCGATGGTCACAAGGCCTCTGGATATGTTTCGCGCCCGTTCTATGGAATCCCCAAGCATGGTAACTATTTTATCAACCGTACCTAATTCTTCTGAATCGGGAGGAAGTGTATTTGCCAGCACCTTGGTAATCATGGCAATACCTGCAAGATGCTGACATAGATCATCGTGAAGGTCCTGTCCGATGCGGTTCATGGTATGATTTGAAATATTAATGACTTCCTGTTCCAGTCGGGTTCGTAGTTCGACTTCAGCCTGAAGCTTTGTATTCATGCGCAGCAGATCCTGGGTTCTTTTACGGACAGTCTCTTCCAGGCTCCGTTCATGAAGTTGTACCTGCTTCATGAGGTGGTAGCCCTTCAGGGTGCTGGCAATCTGTTTGGATATTATATCGTAGAAACCTGGATCGTTAACCTTCACTGGCAGTATGAGAATTCCGAATTTCTCTGATTCAGATACCAGAGGCTTGATTACCCATCTCAATCTTCCCCAGGCATCTTTCATAATGTCGGGTAATTCCTGGAAATTCCCGGCAAATTGTTTCAGATATTTTACCTGGTCTGAAATATGGTACAGTTCCCATGGTCCTGAATCATCGGATTTTCCCTCATTCCAATATGTACGAAAACCAAAATAGCCTTCTGTAAAACCAAGGAAATGCAAGCCTTCTCTTAAGGTTTCAAGTATGCTGTCCTTATCAAATGCTTCGGAAATATTTGCACCGAATGATCTGGTGTGGAGATTCTGCTCAAACTCTCTTAATCGTCTGGCAGACAGTGAAAAGATCAGCTGTTTGTTGAGAAATGAGACACTTCTGGTTACGATTGAAATGATTCCTTCCAGGTTTTTGTTGTTCTGTTCGGTTTCTTCATGGATCAATGTATCCTGAATTGTGTAAAGGATTGACAACAAGGACTGGAGGGCAGATGGTGAATGCAGTGAGGTACCAAGAGTCTCGAGTATTTTATCCTGCAGCTCCTGTTCCTGCCGGCTTTTAATCAGCCGGGTTATCTCATCTATATCGGATTGTGAGTAATCATGCGCTTTTGTTAAAAGGCTGGGGTCACTGATTTTAAGGGATCCCTTCAGTGTCTTGCAGCCGCAGGATTCACCGATCCGCGGCCGGCACTGGAGTATTCTGTTTCCCGGTTTCTTGCCTGCGAACTGATCAAATAATAGTGCTACGGATGCTTCACCGAGCTCATGAAGTGGCTGCTGAATGGTGGTTAGAGGGGGATTAAAATACAGGGATTCTTCGATTCCATCGAAACCGATAAGTGATATATCCTCCGGTATCTGGAATCCCCGGCGCTCAAGTTCCTCCATCGCACCCATGGCCATGTTATCATTCAGGCAAAACAGGGCATCGAACTGGACCCCGGATTCCAGGAGGGAAATCACCCCTTGTCTTCCGGACTCCAGCTGAAAATCGCCATGGCGCTGCGGTATAGAATCGGTTGATAAACCTTCCTGTTCCAGTGTCCGGAAAAATCGCCTGGAACGTTTACTGGATTCAGGATGATTTTCAGGGCCTGTAATCAGGGCAAAGGCCCTGCGGTTATGAGATTGAATCACATGGCGTATTACTGTATCGATGCCGTCATCGCCTTCCACAATGACACTGCTCATGCCGGGAACTTCCAGGCCGATTGAAACCCTGGGCAGTCCCTCCCAGGGCGCCAGCAGCTGGGCTAACTGATCTATTCCGACATAGGTTGAAATCGCTGAGCTGATAACAATCAAGCCATCGATCTGATCCTTCCCCGCCAGTGAATACACAATGTTTGCACTGTGTTCGCTTGGGAGGGGAGAATTTATGCGGGACCCTAGGAAGCAGACTAGTCCCGCATTGAGCTCGATGCTTTTGGCAACGATTCCTCGCCAGATTTCTGCCTGGTAGGAATCACTTAATTCAGCAGTAATGACACCTATTTTCTTCATAAATGCATTACTTTGGTACTTTTTCATGAGATTCTTCCTGTGAAGATCCCATGGTACTACGAAGATTGCGTATAGTAAACGAAGATTGCATTTTCCAGTTTTTCGGGAGTCGTCTGCTTGATCCTGTCACGGTAACGACTGACTGGAACACGTGGTTTTCTGCATCACTTCCGAGAATAATCTCGAATTCTCCTGGCTCCACTATCCGCTCAAATGGTCTGTCGGTAAAATTCAGCATATCTACAGGCAATTCAAACGCAACGTCAGCCTCTTCACCGGCTTTGAGAAACAGCTTTTTAAATCCCTTTAGCTCGAGTACAGGGCGTACCCGGCTTGCAAAACGGTCCCGGACATAGAGCTGGAGAACAACATCTCCGTCCATATTGCCGATATTTCTGACGCTGACTGATCCATGTATGCTGGTATTGATATCCACTTCATCCTGTTCTATAACCCAGTCCGAGTAGGAGAAATCTGTATAGCTCAATCCAAAACCAAATGGGTACTCAGATCCGAAATCGGGCTGAATAGGTGTGCCTGCAGATTTCAGCTTGTGGTTGTAGAAATAGGGCATTACTCCTGCTTTTGCGACAACAGATACGGGCAGTCTACCAGAAGGATTTCTGCGTCCGAGCAGGATATCTGTAATTGCCTTCGGTCCGGACATACCGGGCAGCCAGGCTTGAAGTATGGCCGCACAACGTTTGCCTGATTCTCCCAGACTGTACGGACGTCCGCTGACCAGAACGACTATTACTTTCTTGCCGGTGTCGAGTAAGGCGTTCAATAGATCCTGCTGCACCCCGGGGAGAGTGAGAGAAGTTGTGTCGGATCCTTCACCCACTGTTCCGGTAAGGAAAAGCCCAGCCAGATCACCGAGAACAACAATGATAGTATCAGCTTCATCAGCGGCAGAGAGTGCTCCACCGAATCCTGATTTATCATAGCTGATATAATTCTTCTGGCTCTTTCCATCCAGGCTGACATCTCCCGGAAACACTGCTGATTCTTTCGGTCGTTCAGTAAGAATGTCGCACCCTCGTGCATAGTGCACCTGGCCTGAATATTCCTCTGACAGTACAGCCTTTATGCTTGTCAGATCATTGTCGTCATCCGCAAGACCGCTGAGAATCAGATGAACGGGAAAGGAGTACCCGCTGAACATACAGAGTTTATCATCTGCCAGGGGGCCGATCAGGGCTATATCTCTGGAATCCTTCAGGGGCAGTGTGCCGTCATTTTTCAGAAGTACTGCTGACTGAACAGCGGCGTCATATGCCAGTTCTGTAGTGGCTGCAGAGCGAAGTTCAATTGAATCGAGGCTGGTGTAGGGTTTTTTGAACAGGCCGAGCTGAAGTTTTGTTTTCAGGATGCGTTTTACACTCTGGTCTACCAGAGAAATATGCAGGCTTCCCTTTGCAATCGCATTTTTTGCTGCTTCTCCATAACACTCGCTGCCAGGGAACTCCGCATCAACCCCTGCAAGTAATGCCAGATGTGCTGCTTCACCCCGGTTTTCTGCGAGACGATGTTCCCTGTGCAGCTGCTCTATGCCGGAGTAGTCTGAAACAATCAATCCTTCAAATCCCCAGTCTTCCCGCAGCAGATCATTGAGGTATTTTTTTGACGCATGGAGGGGTACTCCATCGAGATCATGGTAGGCCGGCATTACTGCTGCAGCATTTGCAAGTTTCACGGCCATCTCGAAGGGAAGCAGCATTACATCATTCAGTTCACATTCTCCGATTCTTACCGGGGCATGATTTCTTCCACCCTCAGGCATTGAGTGACCAGCGTAATGTTTCAGGGTTGCCATCAGATCACCGGCTGGTCCCTGAAATCCCTGCACCCATGCAACCGCCAGTGAACCAGTCAGGTACGGATCTTCTCCCATGCTTTCTTCCAGTCTTCCCCATCTGGCGTCCCTTGCAACATCGAGTACAGGGGAAAGCCCCAGGCGACTGCCAACACTGTGTAATTCTCCAGCAATAGCCCCTGCGATTTTCTTGACCAGGTCTTCGTCCCATAATGATCCGTTGTTTATGCCTGAGGGAAAGAGTGTCGCTCCCCGGGCCATCAAGCCTGCCAGGCATTCTTCATGAGCAAGGGCAGGTATACCCATTCTGGTATGTTTTACCAGGTGTTCCTGAATCCGGTTTAAGGCTTCCACGCCAGCGCGGGGAGATATGGGTTGGCTGCCCAGGGGGCGTACTATATGTCCCAGTCCATGGCGCAGATCTGATTCAAGATTGGCGTTCCGATATTCGCTTATAAATCCGTTAAGACTTCGGACCTTAATTGTTCCATCTTCAGAGAACAAGCACCACATTGAGTATAATTGTGCGAGCTTTTCATCGATTGTAAGCTGATCAAGCAGTTGTCCTGCCTGTGATTCTATTGAAGGCATAAGTCTTATTCCTTTCTCCTGGTGTTAATTTGTAAAAAATACAGTCCGGGACAATTGATATTGTGCTTATTGTATGCCTGATACATAAGATTGGAAGCGGACGAACTTCCCTTTAGTCCATAGGTGCTTTAACTGATAAAGAAACAGGCCAATGCGCGGCTGTTCCTGATAGTTGTCCCAGGTGATGCTTGTTCAGGTTATTTTTAAAGGAGTATGTAGCATGGACCACAGGAGTGATCAAAGTAAATTTACCATTAATCCCTATTTACCTTCATGGGAGTACGTTCCGGATGCAGAGCCTCATTGTTTTGACGGCAGGGTGTATGTATATGGTTCCCATGACCGGTTCAATGGCCATGCGTATTGTTTGAATGATTATGTATGCTGGTCGGCACCGCAGAATGATCTGACAGATTGGCGCTATGAGGGGGTGATCTATAAAAAAACCGATGATCCCTATAATCCGGATGGCCGGATGTGTCTTTATGCACCGGATGTTACCCGGGGACCTGACGGTAGATACTATCTTTTCTATGTGCTGGATAAGGTGCCTGTGGTCTCTGTTGCTGTATGCGATAAACCAGCCGGCAAGTACACATTTTACGGCTATGTTCATTACAAGGACGGTACTCTTCTGGGAGAAGCCCCTGGCGACGAGCCTCAGTTTGATCCTGCTGTACTCACCGAGGGTTCCTTGACCTACCTGTATACCGGATTCTGTCCATCGGATGATCCATCCAGATCCGGGCCCATGGTTACCGTTCTGGGACCGGATATGCTTGAAATTATTGAATCACCGAGGTTCATCGCCCCGAGTAAACCATTCAGCAAAGGCTCCGGCTATGAGGGTCATGAATTTTTTGAGGCTCCTTCCATCCGGAAATATAAGGGATTGTATTATTTCGTGTATTCATCGGTGGTATTTCACGAGCTTTGCTATGCAGTAAGCAGCAGCCCGACCGAGGGTTTCCAGTATAAAGGAGTTCTGGTCAGTAACTGCGACCTTCACATTGACAGTTATAAGCCCTCCGCTATGCCAATGTATTATGGGGGTAATAATCACGGGGGACTTCTTGAACTGGATAACAGCTACTACATTTTTTACCATCGTCACACAAATGGAACCAACTTCAGCCGCCAGGCCTGTGCTGAACCGATCCAGTTATTGGAAAACGGTGAATTTCTTCAGGCAGAAATGACCTCCTGTGGTTTGAATATCTCTGCATTTCCGGGGAAAGGGGAGTATCCGGCACACATGGCCTGTAATCTTTTCTGTGGAATCGAGTCTGTATACACAGGATCGAATGCATATATGGATAATAGATTCCCGAAAATTACCCAGGATGAGTGTGATGGAAACTCAGGGAAGGCTTATATCGCCAACATGATGGATGGTGCTTCTGCGGGTTTTAAATATTTTAATTTCATCAATCTGCAGAAGATCAGCATACGGGTACGGGGTTACTGCAAGGGCTGTTTTGAGGTCAGAACATCGTGGGATGGGCCCTTGTGCGGAACGATTGAAATCACTGATTTTACGAATGTCTGGACAGAGTATACCGGAGAAATTCATGTGCCGGATGGAATTCATGGACTGTATTTCAGGTATAGCGGTCAGGGAATTGCCAGTCTTCTGTCATTTACACTTATGTAAAAAAGATAGTAGGGCTTGGCAATCAGGAGCCTGGTATAGGTAGAAGTACCGACTAGATTATCAGTTCTTCTGCCACTTATGGGAAACCGGATACGGCCCTAAAATCTGATTAACCCATGAGGATATTTCAGATGCATTTCTTGAAAGATCCTGAGGGAATATTTTTCACTATGGAGGTGCTCTAATGAAGCGCAAGATGTTGCTTACTGCTCTTGTACTGGTCCTTTCGGCTACAGTGCTATTTGCTGGTGGACAGAGAGAGACTCAAGCTGCTGGGGGAAGCGGCGAGCCGTATGAATTTTCTCCTGACAGACCTGTTACGATCAATGCATGGATTGTTACCGGTCAGATGGCTCCCGATCCGGGAAACAAGATCTCAAGACTGTTGCGTGAGCGTCTTGGTGTCACAATCAACTATGACATCACGGCCCCTGATCAGCAGTTAGACCGAATCGGAATTATGCTTTCTTCTGGTTCTATTCCGGAACTTGTTGGTGCTACCGATCAGAACGCACGACTGACACAAGGTGGAGCTCTGCTGCGTCTTGATCCTTATCTGGACAGTGGTAAATGGCCTATGCTCCTTGAGCACATTGAGCCATACAGAGAAAGACTTTCCTACAGGGGTCCTGAAGTAGAAGACGGTCTGTATCAGTTCCCTAACTACAACCGTTTTTATGGCAATCCGCCTATTATGTCACCGACTCATTGGGGCACAGCTTTCTGGATTCAGAAGGATGTACTTGCATATCACGGATATCCGGATCTTGAGAATATGACACTTGAGCGATATTTTGACCTCATAGAGTCATATATGGATGCGCACCCCACAATTGACGGTATGCCTACAATCGGATTCAGCTTTCCTATGCAGGGCCGTGTCTGGGGTCTCACCAACCCACCGCTGTTCCTTGCAGGATATCCTAACGATGGTGGAGTCATGGTTGATGACGGTCAGGCAAGAATCTATGCTGACAGTGAGTATGCTTATAAGTATTTCAAATTCCTGAATATGGCAAATGACCGTGGGCTTCTTGATCCTGAATCATTCACCCAGACACTTGACCAGTATCTTGCAAAAGTTGCATCTGGCCGTGTGCTTGGTGTACACGATCAGCGCTGGGGATTTGGTACTGCTCACGATGCACTTGTAGCATCCGGCCAGCATGAGCGTACCTTTGCTGCAACAATGCCGACATACGAAGGTCGTGACCCATGGTATGCCGACCGTGATGTACTGAATATCCATCAGGGTTTTGGTATTGCAGCAAATGCAAGGAACCCTGAATTACTGCTATCATTTCTTGAAACAATGCTTTCACCTGAGTGGCAGACAATTCTTTCCTGGGGTATCGAAGGTGAAGATTACCTGGTGGATGAAAATGGACTGTTCTACAGAACTGAGGCTCAACGCGCTAATGCAGAGAGTCTGACATGGAGACAGGCTAATCGTCTTGAAGCTCTTATAGACATTCTGCCTAAACGGCTTGGGGAACTTCCTGGTGGTAACGCATTTTCTCCTGGTGATCAGCCTAGCGAGTTCTTTGACGGGCTGAATGATTATGACCGAAACTTCCTTGAAGCTTATGGCAAGCAGACCTGGAGACAGTTCCTTAATGACCCACCGCAGAACCCTGCTCATTATCCAGCATGGCAGATTTCACTGGCTGACGGCAGTGCTGCACAGCTTGCAGGACAGCAGATGGAAGATGCTGCGCAGAGATATCTGCCGCGAGCAATTCTGACCAGTCCAGGCAACTTTGATACAGTATGGGCAGAGTATATTGCTGCTTTAGATCGCGTTGATGTTGCAGCTTTTGAAGCAGCGATTACCGCAGGCGTTCAGGAGCGGATCAAAGCTGCAGGTGGAATGTAATTTAAAGGATAGATAGAACAAAATCCTTGGGTCGGAGTGTGAAACGCACTCCGACCCGGTTATTTGTTTTTCTACAAAGGTGGTTTTATGGTAATGGTCAAAATTGGGAATCAGTATGAATAAAATGAAATCATTTCTTGAGGAAATCAGAAATCAGTGGCAACTGTACTTGATGAGTGTTCCCATGCTTCTGTATATGATGCTCTTCGCCTATGTGCCGCTTTTAGGCTGGGTAATGGCCTTTCAAAGGTTCCGGCCTCGCTTCGGATTGTCACCTGTGCAGCAGGTAGTAAACAGCGCATGGGTGGGACTTGAGAACTTCAGAACCATTCTTGATAGTAATACAGTTCTGGGACAACGATTCCTGCAGGCTGTTGCAAATACTCTAGGGCAGAGTTTGCTGATCCTGGTGATCGGTTTCTTCTCTACTATTATTCTGTCCTTATTGCTGAACGAGGTCAGGCAAACCGGTATCAAACGCTTTGTTCAGAATGTTTTATATCTTCCTCACTTTTTAAGCTGGGTGATTGTAGCAATGCTGACATCAACAGCACTTGCTCTACCAAATTCCGGCGGGTTTATAAATGAAGTGCTATTGGCATTTAACTTTATCGAGCGCCCGATACATTTCCTGGCTGATCCAGGATACTTCTGGGGTATTGTTGCCGGGTCGCATCTCTGGAAAAATCTTGGCTGGAATACGATTATCTACATGGCAGCCATGACATCAATTGACCCCAATCTATATGAAGCAGCGTCTATTGATGGTGCCAATCGGTATCAAAAAATGTGGCATATCACACTGGCGTCTATTCGCCCGACAATAATCTTGTTGCTTATTATCAACATAGGAATGCTGCTTACCAGCGGGTTTGAAATACAATGGCTGCTTGGGCAGGGAATCAATATTGTGCGTTCTGAAAACATTGACGTCTTTGTGCTGCGTTTTGGTATTCAAATGGGCAATTTCAGCCTGGCTACAGCTGCAGGCATATTGCGTACAGTGATAAGCGTATTGCTTTTAACCGGAGCTAACATGATTGCCCGAATGATGAAGCAGGAAACGCTTTTCTAATGGAGTATAAAGATGATATTTAGAAGCAAACGAATCAAAGTAAGCTCCGAAGCAGTTATTTTCCATACAGTTAACTACACCATCCTGGGTTTATTATGTATTGTAATGGTTTATCCCATGTTGAATACATTGGCCGTTTCTTTTAATGATGGTCTGGATGCAGTACGGGGCGGTATCAGGATATGGCCTCGAACTTTTACACTGGAAAACTATCGGACGGTTTTACGAATGCACACTATTCTGGATGCATTCATGATGTCTGTGTACCGCACAGTCGTACAGGTTATTACAAATGTATTGTTTACCTCCATGCTGGCATTTGCCTTGAGTCGAAAGGAATTCAGGTTCAGGCGATCATTCTCCATGGTATTCGTATTGACCATGTATTTTCATGCGGGGCTTATTCCTCATTTTATCCTTATTCAGAGCCTGGGTATGGTTGGCACATTTTCAGTGTATTGGGTGCCCACAATTATTTCGGCATTTAATCTGATTATTATGCGTACCTACATGGGTACCATTTCTGAGTCCCTTGTAGAGTCTGCACGAATGGATGGTGCAAGTGATTTCCGGGTGTACTGGCAGATTATAATGCCGCTGTCCAAGCCTGTACTGGCTACGGTTGCCTTGTTTGTAGCCGTTGGTGCCTGGAATACCTGGTTCGATGCCTTTATCTACAATTCAGGCGTTCAGCGTCTTTCAGTGCTGCAGTTTGAACTGCAGCGTGTGCTTGCTTCTGCCATGATGCAGGGGCAGCAGGCAGGTCAGGCAGCGTCTCAGGCTGCACAGGCTGGTCTGGGGCTGTCAATGGTAACACCTCAATCTATCCGTGCTACTATTACCATAGTTGCTGCGCTTCCTATATTGATAGTGTATCCCTTCCTTCAGCGTTATTTCGTTCAGGGGATTCAGCTTGGTGGTATTAAAGGCTAGAATACTATTACTCTGGCCGGGTAGCTGTGCGTATCAAGAGGAAACTGTGAAGCAATTCTGCAGTTTCCTCTTTTTTTTGATTCCAGAGGACTAAGTCCATAGAATCAGAAAGAAAGCTGGAGAATCAAATCATGATCATAGTTACCAAAGCCCTTGCCGAAGATATTGATCCCTCCAACATTCTCTGCATCTTTCTTGATCCCGATGGTGACCTTGATCGAATGGTGGGTACTCAGCTTTAGATCAGCTATCGTAAGATCAGAGACTTTATGTCCATCGATAAAACAACCAGTTTCATCGACTCGCCAGGTTTTCAAAAGTCCGTATTGAGATCCTTCAAGCTTCCACCAGGCAGGCGTGAATTTTCCTCGTTTATCCCCGAAATCGCCAGGACTCGTCCATGTGCCAATGTCGTGTTCATTTATCCAGACCGTAATATCAGATAACCAGTGAGGGTTTGTTCCAGGTATTTCCGAAGACATCTCGGCAATGAGCTCAAGGCGCTTCACAGGCTTTTTTTTGGATATTGAGTTGTTCGGAAATTGATACTTTATATAGCCCTGCTCGAACCAGAGCAATCCTGCCTTCACCCTTTCTGGTTCAAGAAATGATTCTGGTGTATCCAGAAACCCGACAATTTTATCCTGGGTACACATGCCGCAGGGAGCAGATATATCACATTCTATAAATAATCCTACAGGCATTTCTACCTTAATGCCCTGTTCATCTGTAGATTGGTCCTGAGGAAAATGGATTACATACTCATCATACTCGGAATAGCAGATTTTCTGGTTACCCTTTGCTGCAGGCCGGATTTTCGTGCTTACAAGTTTTACTTTCTCCAGAATCAGAATATTGGTTGCCACTGTTGACTGTGGTAACTCAAGCAGAGCTGCGATTTCGTTTACATTTTTAGGACCTTGGCGGAGTTCGTTGAGAATTCTCACTCTGATTTCTGAACTGAGCCCTTTTATTATTTCCAGATCTTCCAGGAGATCGATCATCAGGATTCTACTTTTCAAGCTGCTGTCCTTACAAAAATACTATTCAAACGTATTGTATCATAACTTATGATAAGAAAAGCAATATTTCCAGTGAATCGGACAAATTTCTTCATGAATCCAACGAAAGTTTCGATTGACAGCATGTTGTTTGCGCATATATAATTTGCATATTCAAATTGGTGATACACATCCCGCATGGCGATATGCAAAATTCAAGGGATTCAGGGAGCAGAGTATGAAAGCAGAGGTCTATTTAAACAAACGGATGTCAGTAGGACTGATTGACAAGAGAATATATGGGGCGTTTATTGAGCAT
The DNA here is from genome assembly GCF_054657935.1 of Spirochaeta dissipatitropha. Lineage (NCBI taxonomy): Bacteria > Pseudomonadati > Spirochaetota > Spirochaetia > Spirochaetales > Spirochaetaceae > Spirochaeta > Spirochaeta dissipatitropha. The sequence goes on from NZ_BAAHXT010000008.1 coordinate 89,521, forward strand.
CTAGGCCGGGCGGTGTACGGGGGAATCTACGAACCGGGGCATCCTGAAGCTGATGAAGACGGTTTTCGGAAGGATGTGCTGGCATTGGTTCGGGAACTGGATGTTCCTGTTATTCGATATCCAGGGGGTAATTTTGTATCCTCCTATAAATGGGAAGACACGGTAGGTCCGGTAGAATCAAGGCCAAAAAGATTGGATCTCGCCTGGAAATCTACAGAGCCAAATGAGATTGGTCTGCAGGAATTTACACTATGGACAGAGAAAGTAGGATCAGAACTCATGATGGCTGTGAATCTTGGTACACGGGGTGTTCAGGAAGCCAATGACATTGTTGAATATGCCAACCATCCTGGAGGATCCTATTGGAGCGAGCTTCGAAAGGAACATGGACGAGAGAAACCTCTGGGAATATCTCTGTGGTGTCTGGGAAATGAAATGGACGGGCCATGGCAGGTTGGTCAGAAGACCGCATATGAATATGGCAGACTTGCAAATACCACGGCCAAAGCTCTGAAGCTCTATGATTCAAGCCTGGAACTCGTGGTCTGCGGTAGTTCCGGAAGTGGAATGCCGACCTTCCCTGAATGGGAGCGTCAGGTTCTTGAGGAGTGTTACGATAACGTTGATTATATCTCCCTGCACAGCTACCTGCAGAATGCAGAGGATGATCTTGATACATTCCTTGCTTCACCAATAAGCATGGATGATTATATTCAAACAGTAATTAACGCATGTGATTATGTGAAAGCAAAGAAGCGATCCAAAAAGACCATATATCTGTCGTTTGATGAATGGAATGTGTGGTTCCACTCCAATCAGCAGGACGAAAATATCTACAAAAATACCCCCTGGCAGGTAGGTCCGGCTCTCCTTGAAGATATCTACACATTCGAAGATGCTCTTGTAGTAGGAATGATGCTCAATTCCCTTATACGCCATTCTGACCGGGTCAAGCTCGCCTGTATGGCACAATTGGTAAATGTTATTGCCCCGATTATGACTGAAAATGGAGGACCTGCATGGCGGCAGACTATTTTCTATCCCTATCAGTATGCATCCAGATACGGTCGCGGTACTGCATTGAAGCTCGACCTGAGTTCTCCTTCTTACCAGAATGAGAAGTATGGCGAAGTCCCATATCTGGATGTATCCGCAGTATACAATGAGAATAATGGAGAGCTTGCCTTGTTTCTTATCAATCGGAGCAGTGTTGAAGCCATCGACATCAGTGTTATTCTGGACGGTTTTGAAGAGTTTTCTCTCTCCTTTCATAAGATTATGACCCACGAAGATCATAAGGCAGTAAATACGAAGGAGAATCCGGATAATGTAGCGCCTTCGGATGGCTCAGGACTAAGCATAAAACAGGGCAGACTGCAGGGAAAGGTTCAACCCTTAAGCTGGAATTGTGTGGTTCTTGAAAAGGCTTGATGTTGCGGGTACCGTCGATTCTGATATTAGCAGTATGAAGGCATTAATCAGACCCCTTTGTCCGGTTCGGCGGATAAACCTGTTCAGCCGGTTCAAGCCGCCGGCCCATGCCGCATACATCGTCCTGACTGTAGCCGATTGAACGGTAAAATTCGATAACGCGCTGATTTTCACTGCGGACCTGGAGATTCACTTTCAGACAGCCCATGGCCCGCATGCGGTTTTCTGCTTCCCTGATTATCTGTCGTGCATAGCCCTTTCCCTGCTCATCCGGGGCTACCGCTACAAAGTGCAGCCAGCCCCGGTGTCCGTCGTAACCGGCCATGACCGAGGCCACTACAGCTTGTGGTAGCTCCAGCCTCGACTCCGGCTTCGCCCCCGGCATTGGCCTGGAATCAAGCGCTAGCGTGCCAACAAGAAACAGTTCAGGCTGCACCTGCATCTTTCGATCTATATCTGCCGCAGGATCATTCCACGGGCGGGTCAGCCCACAGTCCTCCCAGAGCTGAATCACCTGGTCTTTATCCTCAATCCGGAATTCGCGTATCTGCATGTGGGTCTGCTCCTCCTGATTTTTACCTGATCAATGCTGCTATTGCCACAGCCCAGGTGCCGAAGTAGATGAAGGCTGCTGCTGTTCGTTGATACCAGCTGGCTTTAGCAGTCGTTACTGATTCTATCTGATTCGATACTTCCTCGCGCTTGAATTGCTGCCGGATTCTGGGCAGCAAAAGACCAAGCATAAGAAGCACCAGAAGTCCAAGCAGAATATCCTGGTATATGAAGCTCATAATACCCAGGCCCAGAGCGCCGGTTCCGGTTATAATAATCTGGAGGATAGGGCTTTTATGGAGGAACATGATTTCTATTATCCGTCCTCCGTCCAGCGGCTGTACAGGTAGCAGGTTGAAATAGTTCAATCCAAACAACATAAGGATAATTTCCCGTGTGAAGCTTTCGCTTGGGGGGTATCCAAAGATTCTAACAAAAAGAAAAGCAATAATTATTCCCGGTAGGGGGCCTGCCATATACATGCAGAATCGTTCCCAGTCCGGACTCTCCGGTTTTTCTCCATATACCACCGCACCGAAGGGCGGGAGCATCATTAACTTCATGTTCCGGTAACCGGCAATTCGCATAACTATGTAATGCCCCGCTTCATGGAACAGTAGAACCAGGATCAGGACCGGTGCTGTTTGCCATGAAAATAAAAGCCCCCACACCACGAGGCTGATCATAAGCCAGGAGATTGCTGAAAATACTTTTTTTAGCTTGCCTGGTTCGCCCTTGTTCTCTGTTGACTCCGGATTTTCTGTTTTTGAGGTCTCCTGAAGCCATTTAGGCGCAAGGTGATCCAGTGATTCTGTATATTCGGCAAGTATTCCTGTATCGTTACTTATCCGGATCGTGTGGGTTGCAACAGCAACATTGAGAAAAAAATCAAGCTTGCAGTTTCCATGAGTTCGGCTTTCGATTTTGTAGCCGCCTTTCGTTCTGAGGTTGAGTTTTTTATCATATACTTCATTGTTTTTGAGTAGCAGCTCACGGCCAATCAGGTCTGATTGCAGAGCATATCTGTCGCCGTCAAATTCAATAATCCAGTAGAGGTAGGTTTTCATTTAATTGTCTTCCTTTTGCAGGTAATCCAGTAATCGGCGGACCTGTAGTGGGCCGGATGATTTCTCCAGGCGCAGGTCTGCTACCAGCTGGATACCATTGAATCCATAACGGGAATGAAAATATACCAGATTATCGTCGAGAGATCGGTCTGATGTTTTTACTTCCAGCATCAGTTCAGGAATAGATTCTTTGACCAGAAGTAAATCAACTTCCCTTCCTTCCTTGGTTTTGAGGTAGCAGAGGCTGCGACGCTGACCGTCATTGTCCTGTAGCAGACAAAGCTGTCTGAATAGAGATAAGGCTACCATATTTTCCAGACGCTGCGCTTTTCCTTCTACCAGGGCTGTATCGAAGAAATACAGCTTTGCTTGCTGTTTTAATGAACGGGCGATCGACTTGTGATAAGGGTAGACGCGAAAGACAATATAAAGCGCTTCCAGGATGTTGATATAATGCTTGACTGTATTGGGAGAGAGGGCAATATCTTCGGATAGGCTCTGATAACTGAGGGGTGATGCCACCCTTTGGCGCAGTAGATCTACAAGCAGGTTCATGGCTTTCAGCTGCTGAATATTTTCATAGTTCAATATATCTTCACGGATCAGACCGTCCAGGTACTGCCGGCGCCATCGATGAGATTCGGTGTCGCTCTCTGCCAGGAAAGGTTCAGGAAATCCTCCCCGCTCGAGATAATGATCTAGGTCATAATTTGACCCATGTTCCGCCATCTCTGCAACCTCTGCTGGAGTGAATGGAAAGAGCCGGTGATGATAGTATCGCCCTGCAAGGCTGTCGCCTGATTGCCGGAAGGTTTCCAGACGTGCACTACCGGTGACCAGAACTGAAAGGTCGGATGGTCTGGTATCCCAAATTCCTTTGAGATAATTTTTCCACTGCGGCATCTTGTGAATTTCATCAAATACAATAAGACGGGTACGTGAGGACCACGCCTGTTCTTCCATGAGTTCTCTATCCTGTTTGTTGTCCCAGTTTAGGTACAGTGATTCCGGGAATGAATGCATAAGTTTTCTGGCCAACCATGTCTTTCCTGTCTGACGGGGGCCGGATAAAAAAACCATTTTTTTCTGCAGATCCTTCAAAATCTGCTGAGTCTGGCTTCGTTCCATACTGCTAATTATAGATTGGATTGCGGAATAGTCAAGACTAAACCGCAAATGATTGCGGAATAGTCAGATTAATGGGCACTCTATCCCTCTTTTTCTTGTAATAAATCTATCCAATTCCTTCTGGAATATAAAAATCGGACAATGTAAATTTCTTTTATATTTTCATGAATTTGATAGAATAAAATATAATTCTTGATAAACAAGTATCTTATTCCGAGTTTCTTTAAATAATTATCTTTTACTAGTGGCTGAGATTTAGGCAAATTCTTGATGTAATTTAATTTATTTTCTGTATCTATAATCAAATCTTGAGCAGCAACAGGATTTTTTAATTTTTTGCTAATATAACTTAAAGACGCGTCGAGATCTTGTTTCGCTTTGACACTAAATATTACCTTGTACATTACAATACATACTTTTCTCTTAATTCAGAAAATACTTCATTCATAATAATGGGTTCATTAATTTCTCGATCATGTATTCCATCTTCAATTTTCTGATATAGATCAGCTTTTCCTATTAGTGCTTCGTAGGTTTCGATGCTCATCACGGCTAAATCACCCTGGCCATTCTTAGTGATAAAAACCGGTTCAGGGTGATCGTGACAAAAAGCTGAAATTTCATTGTATCTGTTCCTTAAATCAGCACTTGGTCGTATTGTGGGCATAAGAACCTCCTGTACTAAAATAATATCAATACATTGATATGAAAGCAATATAAGCTAAGATGTTTTCTCTTTCTTAATCCGGCGCGAAGCGTCGGGCTAACTCAAGGCTTTTGCAATTCACCTATTCAGATAGAAGCCAGCCTTCAGTACTTCCAGCATTCGCAGCGCATAGTTCAGTAGTTCCGTGCTGTCCCGGGAAATATGCTGATTATTCTGGTCGGCTGGCGGCTCTGCTTCCATGCGCTGCAGCCATTTTCGGTCGATAGCATCAAAGAGAAGAACAATGAGTTCCAGGGCATCCTTCTGCTGAACTGCTGGATCCCACGGGCCTTGATCGTAGTCTGTCAGGAGCAGGCTGTTGCTTTTTCGCCAGCCGTTCAGCATGCTGTCTGTTTCTGCACGCAGTGAGGGAGGAAGACCGGCTATGCTGTATAAGAATCGGAATATCAGAGGCTCTCTTGCGGCCAGCTGCTGCTTCCATTTCAGAAAGGCCGCCAGCCGCTCGAATAGATCATCCGGCATGTCCTGCAGGAACAGATCAACCTGCTCCTGCGTCTCTGCCAACACGTTTTGCAGACAGGCGAGGTAGAGTTTCTGTTTGCTGGAAAAGTGATGAAAGAGCAGGCCCTTTGCCATGCCGGCTTCGCCCATTATGCTGTTGGTAGATGCCTTGGCGTAGCCATGTACGGCAAATTCCCGGATTGAAGCCTGGAGAATCCTGTTCCTGCTCTGATCTGCTTTTCCTGGATCTTCCTTCATGATGAGTGCCCGTCTATGAATCGTTTGACACTGGCATAAAAAGCCTGAGGCTGATCGTAATTCGCAATGTGGCCTGCATCGCTCATGAACTCCTGCTGTACAAGGCTGTTCTGTCCGATCAAGGGCCACAGCTTCTCGATCTCTTTATTTATATCCTTATCGTTTTCTCCCTGGAGAAGAAGCACGGGAATGCTGCTGGTCTGTAGCACATGTGTGTAATCGTAGTTTGCCAGTTCACAGCGAAGCTGATATATGGTTTTGCGCTGAGCAAATGCCGTTCTCAAGTCTTCGGTAAACCGGCGGCGGGTTTCAGGATTGTCGCTGACCGTTTTCGGCAGGGTCCTGGCCATCCATTCCGGGAACATGCCTGGCAGGAGCATATCGCTGACCCAGGCGGCAGCGCGTATTACAGATCGGGGGAAGTTCAGTTTCGGTGTTGTTCCGAATGTTATGAGACTCCTGCACAACCAGCTCTGCTGACTGAGAATTTCCAGTGCAACAACCCCTCCCATTGAACATGCGACAATGTGTGCGTTTTCCCAGCGATGTGCCTGCATCCATTGAATAACATCCGAGGCCAGGGCTGGGATCGTCATATCCTCTGCTTTGTCGCCTGCAGGGCGGGTCGATGTGCCCTGACCACGCAATGAAAGCGTTGCAACGGAGTAATCCTCTGCCAGAAGGCTGAATTCCTGATCGAACTGGCTGAGGTTTGCCCCGAGTCCGTGCAGGAAGAGAATTCGATCCTTACCAGGTGTTTCCTGTATCCGGTATGCCAAAGCGTGGGTATTTAGAGTAAACATTTGTTCCATGTATATGTCTCCTTGTTGACCGGGTGGTCAGTTCAGATCTCAGAATACACGGAGTTGACCGGTTGGTCAACATTAATGTTTCTGTACCCAATCAATTACTTTGCGGTTGATCTCTTCCGCATTCCATAGAAAAGCCAGGTGGCTGCTTTTGACCCAGTGAATATCTTTCTCCCCGGAAATTCTGTCAAAGTAACGTTCAATGTAGTCCTTACTGAAATAACGGTCTTCTTCAGCTGCAATTACCAGTGTCGGGCATTTCTGTGTAGTTCGAAGGGGGCTGTGTGAATCAAGCATTATAAAAAGAAGAGTGGACACAAGCGGGATGGCAAGGTCGAAGATTCCAGGATACCTGTCCATTATTTCCTGGTACCATTGATTTTCCTGTATCGCATTCAGGCCTTCATAGCGTGGTACAGAAAAAGGTAGACGCAGATTTGGTGCAATCCTGCTGGCGGTTCTTATTAATGGATATGCGATTTTCATTTTTCTGGTATCTGCGATAGGTGAGCAGTCACGATATACTGCTGCTCCGAACTGAGCGAAGCTGCGAATTGAACCGGCGATCCGATTGTCTGAAACCAGGGCCTGGCCGAATATACCTCCGGTTCCGGTTCCTCCATAGAAATGAATATTGGAGCTATAGTTTTCCCGTATATAATCAATCAGATTGATAACAGACTCAACCATAGTTTCATAGTTCAGATCTTTATTTTCTCCGCTACTGTGTCCGACGCCGGGAAAGTCCAGAGCAAATATGTTGCATTCATTTCCTGGAAGTCCGGTCAGAAATCCATTGCTGAGTTCGTGGGAAACCGAGGCGATTGGCGTCATAATAAAGATAATGTTGGGAGCATCTTGTGTGGATATGCTGCTATGTACGTGAAGTTTGGCTTTGCTTGTTTCTATTGTTATGTTCATGGTCCCGATGATACAGGCCGGGATCAAAAAATACTTGAACAAACTGACTGTTTTTAAAGAGTTCTTTCAGATTCATGCCGGTACTGTTTTTGAAGGTACGGGTAAAATGAGCGGCGTCGGCAAATCCTGCGGTGTGAGCTGCTTCAGTGAAGCTCCGGGTTTCCTCCAGGAGATGAATTCCTCGAATCAGTTTCTGCATAAGCAGAAAATTTCTGAATGGCAGTCCAGTCTGCTGCCTGAATACAGCTAGAAAACGACTTACAGACAGTGATGCAATCTGTGCAGCATCAGAAGCGGATAAAACAGGGCTGCGGCTTTCTTGTATGTAGACAAGAACATTCTGTATCCTACCGTCAGGTTTGTGTTCTGCAGTTGTGGGGAAGCAATGAAGCAGCTCGAGTAGGTTATGACTTAATTCTCGAATGCTCTGAATGCTCATGCTTTCCTTCAGTCCCTTTAGACCAATTTCCGTTGCAGCAAGCTGTAGCTGAACTATGGGAGTGTCTGAATTGAGCAGATACTGCTTTCGTACCTGTCTTCCATCATCTGAGGATGGGTCTATCAACAGGCTGAAATAGCGCATTCCTGCTGATGCAAGCCCATGAATCGTATTGGAGTCAATAATCAGAATATCCATGATTTTCGGGTCCGAGGTTTCACAAGCAAAGATCTGGATGAACGCATGCGAATGCTCGGGGTGTGGATGTGTGATTCCTGTTACTGCAATTCTGTCAAAAAAGATATACACTGAGTGCTTCATGTCTATGACGAGTATACTGCAGAAGGAGGCATAGTGTGAAACGGGGAATTGTTGCTGTCGGACTGAATCCGGCGATTGATGAGACATTGTTTGTATCGGACTTCCGGACAGCTGCAGTGAATCGTGTTTCGGCAGTTGAGATACATGCCGGTGGGAAAGCAGTGAATGTAGCCCGGTTTCTGACAGGTCTCGATTCACAGGTGAAGGTTGCACTTACCGGGTTTCTTGGTCAGGACAATGACAGAATTTTTCTGGATGCTATGAATAATGCCGGAATCGCTGACCATTGCATTCGTATTCCCGGAAGTACCCGGCGATGCATCAAGATTGTTGATTCGCCGCAGGAAAGCTGCATCGATAACAAGGCGGACAGCTGTAAGGCGTCTCTCTCAATGACTGAACTTAATTATCCCGGACTTACTCCCGGTGAGGCTGAACTCGATCAGCTTCTGGATCTGCTCGAGGAGTTGGCTGCCGGGTATTGCGTCTTTGTCCTGACGGGAAGTCTTCCTCCGGATGTTCCAGATGATTTTTATGCCCGGATCATCACTTTGCTGAAATCCCGGGACTGCATGTTACTGCTGGACAGCAGTGGAGAGGCATTGCGTGAAGGATTACGTGCTGGACCAAATGCGGTCAAGCCGAATCTCGAGGAGTTTTCCGGCCTTGTCAGCGAAGAAATCAATACAATTGAGGATATTCTCCGCTTCAGCTCGAGCTTTGTAGATACGTCATGCCTGCTGGCGGTTTCCATGGGAGCTGATGGTGCGCTGTTTTCCTGGAATGGGCAGCACATCCATACCCTTCCTCCAATTGTTACCTGCCTGAGTACTGTCGGTGCGGGGGACGCTATGACGGCGGGCATTGCTGCCGGTCTTCTTGCGGGTTCCGGGCTCAGTGAAATTGCCGTTCAAGCCTGCGCCTCCGGCAGTTATGCAGTTGGTCAGGTAGAGCCTGGATTGCATGATTCTGCCAGGCTGCAGGGAATCAGGCAGGGGGTTCAGGCTCTAACCATATCAAATCAATAAAGTGAACAATTAAAGACTTTCGCTGCCTTGCGGTTCAAAAATCATACCGTCAAAATATACACCGCCACGCTCAGATTTTACTCTCTGACCATCAATTTGCCGCTCTTCTCCTGGTGCAAGGCGATGTATCTTGTATTCTATTACACCACTATCTGAACTCTGGAGTCGCACATGCCAGAGGTCTTCATTTACCTCTATGACTTCTACAACATCAGCTTCACCATATCGCCGGTTAAAACGATTGTTGCTGATTGTGCTCATGTGCTGGAACTGGTAACTGCGTTGGAACAGTAATGGTCCACGTGCATGTAAAACAATGGCACCGTCCAGAGGATTCAGGCTGACATTGTACTGGAGTGCCGGCATATCCATCCACCACTTGGGCAGCTGCAAGTCGCTCTCTATAATCAGAGGCTCTGGTTCTGGTTCTGGTACCGACACTGGTTCTGGCTTCGACTCGACAATCGGTTCAGATTTCCCCCCGAGGGCGGAGTAAAAGAACCTGACACCAAGGTTCGCAGCGATACTATGATAGTCCCATTCAGCAGCGACTTCAGGAGTGCCTGCCGTTTGGTATGTCATTAGGAATCCTCCGCCATACCCCAGTTCAAGATAAGGTACCAAAAGCGGAACATTCGGCATTGCCAACTCAGCCTTGTACAAGAACTCAAAATGCCCGGCTTGATAGCCATAATTTGTGTTACCAAAGGTTCTGCCATAGGCAAGACGCATACCGGTTTTTAATGGAATCAAGAAATCACCTGGTTCCAGAATAAATGCAGTCATGTAGATTTGCAATAAACCCAGCCAGGTAGAACCTGCATCCCATGCCTCTGGTATAGTGGGGTTGTTTTTGGCAAGACGTACTGCCCCCCCAAGATCAGAGCCTATGCCAATGGAAAAGTCTATACCGGACATTATTCCATACGGTAAACTACTGGAGAGGTCCATATATTCTCCGATTTGCAGATAGGTTGGAAAACCTAAGCCGAAATCTATGTAGTTGCCTTCAAGTACCTTGAAATCAGTGTCCTCAGCAAATAATGGTACAGATATTACACAGAACATTACAGTTATCAGTACACATAATCTATGCGGTATCTTTGGTCGTTCCCATGAATGGCTTGTCATTAAAATAACTCCTTACATTAATTTCCTGTAAGGATATAGGTCGTAAATTAAATATACCTTAAATTCATCCGGATATATATGCTTGCAAGCAGGCTTTAGTAAAATGTATTGTCTTTATCCTCAAAATCAGTTATTAAAAGTGTTTTCATTTAAGTTTACATATAATGACAAAGAATTGTATAATGTTAATATGAGTAAATCAATTTCTGCGCATCAAAGAATATACGAAGATTATTACAACAGAATTATTGAGGGTAAGCTCCTGCCTGGAAGTCAGCTCCCCACTGAGGTTATGATAGCAGAGGAGTATGGTGTTTCTCGTCCAACCGTCACAAAAGCATTGAGTCGTTTGCAGAATGCAAGACTAATTGTGCGAAAGGCTGGTTCGGGATCATTTGTAAGCAATAGTGTGCAGGAAACTACTGCATCCGGGAAAAATATCTATTTTGGTTTGATTATTCCGCGTTTAGGTGTGACCGAGATTTTTGAACCTATTTGCGCTCGCATTGCCCAGTTATCAGGAGAATTCGATTTTCACCTCTTATGGGGAGATTCTTCTGCACATGGTAATACTTCGGTGGCAGATGACCTTGAAGCGACATGCGATAGGTATATAAAAAAACAGGTAGATGGTATTTTCTATGTACCGCTTGAATTAATTCCCGACAGAGAACGTCTCAATAAAAACATTATTAAAAAGATCAAATCAGCAGGTATACCTCTGGTTCTCATTGATTCTGACATCGTTCCATTCGGTCAGCGAAGTACGTATGACCTTGTTGGTATCGATAATGTTCGTGCAGGGTATGTAGCTGCCGAGCATTACCTGGAACAAGGCGCTGAGCGAATCGATTATGTGTTCCGGAAATACTCGGCCTATACCGTCGACCACAGGCAGAAAGGAATAGAGTTGGCTCTCATTAATCATGGGATTACTCCGCAGCCGCAATGGAGACATTGTGGAAATCCTAATAGCAGTGCATTTATAAAGAGCGTTGTTGCTTCTGGAGCTTCAAACATTATTTTTGCTAATGATTCCACTGCTCTTGATTTTATGATGGGCTGTTATGAATTAGGCTATCGAATTCCAGAAGATATACGCGCCATTGGTTTCGATGATGTCCGATTTGTTAAGTATGCACGGGTTCCTTTGACGACCTTTCATCAGCCATGTGCATATCTGGGTGATCTTGCAGTTCAGATATTGCAGAAAAGAATAGAGGATCCTCGACACGCAACCATGACAGCCCTTGCTGAGGCTGATTTTCTTGTCAGGGAATCCTCAATTATTCCGGATCAAGCGATCCTTATGAGATAGTTTCCAGATATGCTTCCTGAAGCTGTATAAAGCGGCCTAATCGTTCTCTCATTGGAGCTGCAGCATCGGGCTTGGGTTCGATGTATCCTACCTGATGTAAACCGAAGCTTGAGAATCCGGACTTGAAATCTGTTGTTAACCCGGCTGCTATTGCACCAAGTATTACTGCACCTGTTACAGATGCGCCGTGATTATCCAGAATAGTGAGGGGTTCTCCCAGTGTGTCACTAATGAGTTGAACAAATGGTGTTTGTGAAGATCCTCCCCCGCTGCAGCGAATTTCTATATGATCCGACTGCCTGCGGGCAGTTTCCAGAACGCCCTGCACGGATTGTACGATCGAAAAACTGACGCCTTCGATAGCGCTGTATAAAAGCTGTTCTTTGCTTGTACTTAAACGTAGATCCAGCCAGGCTCCCATAGCTGAGGAATTCATTATCGGAGCACGTTCTCCGGTAAGGTAGGGAAGAAAATAAGGAGCCTGTGCGAAGCGCTCGTCCGCGGCCAGAGATATATCATTCCATTCTGCTCCCAGTTGCTGATTAACCCAGTTCATTGCTGATCCGGCGTTTTGTACACTTCCCTGCGCCAGCCTTCCGGTAACATGAGAAAAAATATTCAGATATGCCGGGAAGTTTGTGTCATAGTGGGAAATTGGAGTCAGGACCTGTGCTCCAGTGCCTAACATGAGCTGAACCTCACCTGGAGCGATAACTCCTGTTGCTAACGCAGCAGACTGTTGATCACCTGCACCCTGTGCAACGGGGATACCAGGGGGAATTCCAAGGGATTGTGCAGCATCCTGCGTAAGAAATCCTGCACAGTCACCGGATTCCCGAACCTTCGGTAGAATCTCGATGGGAATATGAAAAGCCTGAAGGATTTTCTCTGACCAACATCTGTTTTCAAGATCAAATAGCAGGGATGCAGAAGCATCGGTGCTCTCTGTCGACAGAGCGCCGGTGAGTTTGAACTTAATGTAATCCTTGACAAACAGCAGTGTTTGTCCCTTATCTGCTTGCAGGATTCCCGGCTCATGACTTTGCAGCCATAGCAGGGGGAGCAGGGTCAGCCCCGCAGCAGGTTGATTCTGCATCTCCGATGACAGATTATATTCTTCAATCTTCTGGCAGACACGAGGAATCATGTTTCTGGCCCGGACATCCATCCAGGTTATGCCAGGTCTCTCGGGAATGCCGTTCTTATTAAGTATGACGAAACTATGCATCTGTCCACTTAAACCAATTCCGGCAATCTGATTTCTGGATGTGTCGACAGGTTCGAGGACTGCTGTACAGGCATCAATGGTTGCCGTCCACCAATCCTCGGGATTCTGCTCAGCCCAACCGTCATGAGGATGGAGTGTCGGGTATCCTCTTGATTCCTGTCCTATAATATTTCCGTCCTCGCTGACAGCGCGAACCTTTACGCTGGATGTTCCAAGGTCAATTCCAAGAAGAATTTTATTCATGATTATTTCCTTACTGTTTTACCGCACCCTGGGTCATTCCGCTTACAATGTAACGGTTTACGACCAAAGCAAAAATAACAATCGGAATGATTATCAAGCTTCCAAATGCTGCTACAACACCGTACTGCGCCCCTGTCTCTCCTCCTCCGACAAAGCGTGTAATGCCTACTGTTAAAGGTTGAGCATCATACCCGGCAAGGAAGAATGCAAACAGAAACTCATTGTAGGAAATAATAAAGGCCAGAATTGCTGCGGCATTTAATCCTGGTAATACCATTGGCAGCACAACTTTCCAGAAAACCTGGAATGGTTTACAGCCATCTATTATGGCAGCTTCTTCAACGGAGATAGGAATTCCGGCAAAGAATCCCAGCATCAGCCAAACCATGAAGGGCAGCTGCATGGCTAGATGGGCCAGGACAACACCGGGTAAAGTGCCGGAAAGTCCAACGGTACGAAAAAACAAATACATTGGAAGGGCAAGAACAACATACGGCACAAAGCGGGTGCTGAGAACCGAGAAGATGAGAGTGTTCTTGAGCCTTTTGGATGCCATGCGGGATATTCCGTATGCCATTGGAGTGCAGACTGCCAGCACAACCAGCAGACTGGAAAAAGAAATGATCAAACTGTTTTTCAGGAAGAACAGGAAATTTCCCTGACGGAAAGCAATCGCATAGTTTTCCAGAGTAAATCCACGGAGCGAGAAGATTTCAGGGATAGACTGAAAGAGTACAGTTTGCTTCAGCGATGCCATTACGAGAGTCAGAACTGGCATGATACATATGAATAGCCAAATAACAAGCACTGAGTGCTGAATGAATGAATTCCGGACGTTTCGAGCATTCTTCATGTAATTCTCCTTTTTAATATACAGGGTTTACTCACCTAAACGGTCAAGTTTTGCTACTTTGATGTACAGCACAGCAAGAACCGAAATAATAATGAACATGGTAAAGGAAATGGCGTTTGCAAGACCCATATCTCCGGTTGAGACACCCATGGTGTAAACCATCATGCTCAAAACATTTGTAATTCTACCTGGTCCACCGCCGGTGAGGCTGAACACGGTGTCGAATTCCCTGAATGCTGAGGTCAGAATAATCAGTGAAACAAATCCTATATGAAACCGGATTGTAGGGAGGGTAATTCTGAAAAAGACGGTAAAGGTCCCGGCGCCATCTACTTCTGCTGATTCTACAATTTCTTCAGGAATCGTTGATAATGCTGCGTAAAAAATCAGTATTGCAAGGGGGGCTAATCTCCAGATGTTGGTTGCAATTGTTGTGGCCATGGCTGTGCTGGGATTGGTTAACCAGCCCGTACCCTGTATACCAATCAGACCAAGAAGATAGTTGAATAATCCAGATTCAGATTCCCAGACATACAATCGCCCGATAACCCCGACGACTACTGGTGTTGTTACAAAAGGAATCAGAAAAAAGGCCATAAATACCCTGGCACGGATAGTGCCTCGAATATTTTTACCACTTAGAAATGCGGCTATCAGCAGCCCGATGATAGCACTTCCTATAGTTGTTCCAAGTGTAAAGACAATTGTGGAGCGGACTGACAAAAGGAATATTGAATCTGAAAAAATCCTGGTGTAATTCTGGAAGCCCACGAATGTTTGATTCGCAAGGCTGAACAAACGAATGCGGTTAAGGCTGTAATAGAAGCCTTGTACTATGGGCAGAACAAGCGTAATAATACCTAAAATAATACCGGGCGCTATAAACCATGCTGGTTTAAATTTGTTTTTTTTTGCCATACTTTTCCTCTTTACTGATCGGCAGTGAGTTAAAAGGTGGAGGTGTAAATCCTCCACCTTGTGGAAATCTTATTCTATGAATCCGGCATCTTTGAATACATTCTGCATGTTTTGAACCAGGCGGTTCTGGGCCTGTTGGGGTGTCATTACGTTGTAGATGATGTCAGATGCGAACTCTCCCACCGGGGCATACATTACTGCTCCCCATTCAGCAATTGGCTGTCTTGGAAATCCGTAGGTCATCTGTTCAGAGAAAACGGGCAGGAATGTATCGTAGAAACTATAGGATTCAAGTATTTCCTGATTGCTGAACTGTGTGTCACGAGCAAACATGGCTGTTCGCAGATTGAATTCAACTTCATTTGTTTCATATACCCACTGCAGGAATTTGAAGGCCTCTTCTTTTCTGGGTGTGTCAAACACGAGTATTCCGCCGCCCCCAATAAATGAGCGCCCAATTGGTAGATTCGCCAGATTTCCTGGCCATTGAGGCAGTACTGCATACCCGACATTACCCGCAGCCTGGCCAGCTGGATTCTCGGCAGTCAATACTCCTTCCGGCCATAGTTCAGCGGAAGCAAGGCGGCCCTGGCTGAAAAACTCAAGGTGTTCCAGAAAATTCCAGGTAGCTGATTGGGGTGGGAAGGTGTTTTCCACCAGGTTTTTCCAGTATTCGACTCCTCGAAGAAGAATCGGGTTATCCAGATCGGTCTGGTAATCAGCATCAAAACCGTCCAGTCCCATTGAATAGATTATTGCAAGGAAGGCCCGAGCCATTCCGCCGGGAGAGCTGATCGAGGCGGAGTATCCAAAGAGTGGTTGGTTGAGTGTTGTTCCTGCGACTGTTGCACCTGCAGGGCGGGTGAAAAACTCTGCTATGTCGTATAGTTCATCCCATGTCTGCGGAGCTGCAAGGGGACGACCGTATTTCTGCTGGAATGCAGATTGCTCTTCCGGATGTGTAAACCAGTCTTTTCGGTATGCATATATGGGTGTTTGAGGATTCCGTGCAATTGCGATTATCTGGCCGGGTTTTAGGGCCTCATTTCTCATGTGTGAGTTTTGTACTGCTTCCGAGTAGGCGTCGAGGTTAAAGTTGTGTTTTTCTATGAACGGGGTAAGATCAGCAACGCTTTCGTGGTAGTAGCCAAGCCATCCAGGGCTATGGTAGCCAATGTCATAGTAGTTGGTCCCGGCTTGTGCTTCAAGAGCCATTTTCTGCCAGAGTTGATCCGGTGGGAGTACTTCCATGACGATGTTTATGCCAGTTTCTTCCATGTACTTGGGTATAAAATAGTTTTGTAGGGGTTCGACATGTGGTCCGGGGTGTTCTGCAATCCTTAAGGTTATCTGCTGTTCTGTCTCAGCCTTTTCTCCATTACAGCCGGTAACCATAAACATTGCCAGAAAGATTAATCCAGGCACGAGCAATGAGACCTGGAAACGACGCTTGTCCGAAGAATTAGTTGTCATATACAACCTCCTTTGTTCTTATTATTAATCATATCATGTAAACACAATTAGTCAATTTTTATTGATAAATCTTTGGCCAATATCCATAATATGTATTTACATTTAAGAGTCGGGATATATCATGAGTTGCTGGCATATTTCACAATACCTTGAGGTAAAGACCTTGTGCTGCTGTAACTTATGACAGCAAATACAGGTGAGTAATCAAGTTATGGTGTTTTCCAGGGACTCAGAAAGAAAATCGTGTTATACAGTAGAAATCATGAAGCAGTATGAAGAAAAACTACGACGTTACATTGAGGATCATGCCATTGATTGCAGACATCTTTCTTTCGAACAATCCTGTCACAGTGTTGAGGATGCCGCAGCAGCCGCCCAGGCTGAGATCGATTCATTTGTCAAAAATATCTGTATGATTGATTCAGAGGGGAATGTGATTCTCGCTATTGTGAAAGGTGAGGACAGGGCAAGTACCTCGCGGGTGGAGAAGGCATTGCAAATCGGCAGACCCCGGGTAGCCGATCCAGATGAGATTCTGGAAAAGACCGGGTATCCATGCGGGGGAACCCCGTCCTTTGGATTTCAGGCTCGATTCCTGATTGATCCGCGGGTTATGGAGAACGACACTGTTTTTACCGGAGGTGGTTCCGCAAATTCGCTGGTAGAAATATCCACCCAGGAATTGCAGAAGGCCTGTCAGGGAGAAATAGTCAGAGTGAGACGGTAGGAGAGTATGTGGGACAAAGACACACATAAACAGGACCAGACCAAGCCAAGCAAGGTATGCGGATGTATTCGGCCTGATTAATTATTTACGTGACTTTGAATCACTGTCCTCTAAAACACAAGCGGAAAAATGAAGGTTACCGCCATAGCCCAGCCGCTGTAGATCGGAAGAAACAGGGCGATTGACTTACCGACGTTCTCAGTTGTCGTTTTACCGCGAATCGCGGCTGACAGGCGAATCGAGATCAGAACAAGATTTGCCAGAAACAGGGTGTTGGCGCCTGCAACTGCAAGTCTGTTCGGGCTGATACCATAGCTGATGATTCTGAATATAATGGCAGAAAGAGCAACTGATGTCAGAAGGACTGTAATGCTTGAGAGTGAGAGCAGGAGTATCTTACCGAAAGTGCTGCTGTTTGAATTTTCGGCTACCGAAAAGAACAGAATACTCATGACGGCGATCAGTACTATATTGAACAGCAGCAGAAATTCACGATCGTTGTAGGGATCCTTCCCGCTGCTTGTAACGGCAATAAAATATGCAACGAGAGTAATCAGCACAAGCGGTGTGAAGATTTTCGCAATGGCAGGAGAAACCTTGTGTACGAGGCTCGGATTTGTCTGTACAAGATGGGTTGCTACAAGAGGTGCAGCAGCGAGTCCCCAGATGACAATATTGCGGAAGTACCAGTCCTCGATCCGAATATCTATAATCGAAAAGAGTCCTATGGTAATTCCGGTCATGATGGCCCCGGCTATCAGGATTATTGCGGTCATGACCAGTAAATCACCATTATAGCGTAGGTACTGCAGACGGGGTTCGAAATCCCTGAACCGGCTGCCAGTGTAGTTCATGCCTGTCAGGGCCCACATAACAAGGGGAACATGTATGCAGGCAAGAACGAAAGTGTCGCTGTAGTCCATGTCTGGAAGAACATTCATAAAGAGCACAGAGGCCAGGATTACTACGCCGGTGATTATATTCATTCGAAGACTATTCCTGCCTTTCCAGGCAAAATAAAAACACAGAACAGGAAACACGATAAACGAAATATTTCGGGGATAATAGAAATCTTCACTGATCCTGCTGAATTCAGGCAGTCGAACGAGCAAGCCAGTGATAAGTGCAAGTGCAGCTACAAGAAATAATTCTCTCACACCACCAAATGATACTTCGTCATTCTGATAGTTGAGGCGCTCATGCCATATTGCTGCTGTGGGGTGCCCCTGGATTTCGGCATACATTTCATTGAAAGATTTTCTGAAGGCAGATTTGTTGTTTCGATACAGCATCTCAAGCTGTGCTGGTTTGTCGAGATTGGCTGTAATTGATTCTTTCATTTTTTTCGTTCCTTATTCCTGTAACCAACAACACTATAGCGCAGTAATTTTATTTCCTCATGCTTTAACTGCACGCACACGCAGGAAGTTCGCCAGCATAAAAACTGCGTAGGTCAGAATGAACACCGGCAGCAGCACCATGCCGGTGAAGCTTGATACGAATCCGAACAGAGGCGGCAGCAGGGTGGTGCCGATGTAGGCAGAGGCCATCTGGAATCCGATGACTGCCTGGGAATTGCTGCTTCCGAAACGAACAGGGGTCTCATGAATCATGCAGGGGAATATCGGGGCACAGCCGAATCCGGTCAGGAGAAATCCTGCCAGGCTGAGATGCAGCGGGAGCGGCAGGAGCATGAGAATAACACCGGCGATAATAATCAGTGTTCCACCGCCAATCATGGTATTGTTAGAGAATCGATAGGTAAGAAAGCCAGTCAGGAAGCGGCCAGCCGTTATGCTGCCGTAAAAGAACGACACCCAGACAGCGGCTCTTGCCGGATCAAGGCCTTTGACAAGATACAGAAACGATCCTCCCCAGAGGCCCATACTGGCTTCAATTCCGCAGTAAAACATAAACACCAGTAGTGCAGAGGGGACTCCGCGGATTTTCATGGCAGCCAGCATGGACATGCTGTGGTGCTCGGTGTCATCTGTCTTGAGGGCCTTTACCTTGTCCCAGAGGGGAACTGCAGCGATGAGAATCAGTACCAGAACAACCTGGAAACTACCGACTGCCAGATATCCGCTGCGCCAGGAATTCCCGCTACGCAGGAAGACAGATAACACGAGCGGCCCGCTCATAGCGCCGACTCCCCAGAAACTGTGCAGCCAGCTCATGTGCCGGCTCTCGTAGTGGTTGGCTACATAGCCGTTCAGGCCGGCATCCACTGCTCCGGCTCCCAGGCCGAGCGGAATAGCAAAAACAAGCATCCATATAAACGATGGGGCAGCTGCATAGCCAAGCAAGGCGACGGCTGTTAATCCAACACTGACCGCAGTGACTTTTCCGGTGCCGAAGCGCTTTATAACCGAGCCCGAGAGCAGGCTGGAAACTATGGTTCCGCCGGCTATAAGCATCTGGGCAATTCCGGCAAATCCGTAGGGGACATTCAGTTCCGGCTGCATGACCGGCCATCCCGCACCCAGCAGGGCATCCGGAAGACCCAGGCTTATAAATGCAATATAAATCAGAATTAACAGTAGTGTGGCCATTGTTGTTCCTTTCTGTTCTGTTCAAGAAGATTCAGGGTGAGATGTTTCATGCCCTGTTCATAATCCATGCTGAAGTCATCTGAAAGATTGATCTCCGGCAGCTCCCAGCCAGTCAGCTGTTTTCTGCACAGCTGTCGGATTCTTTCTATATGTTCAATCGAAAGATGCTCGCCGTAAATGGTGATTGATTCTGGATCCAGAACCGCACTCAGGCTGGAGAGCACTCTGGCCGCGGCCTCGGTACTGGCCTGGAAAGAATCTGCAGTCTCAGGTCCCCATTCTATACCCAGCGGCAGCCAGCCGATTTCACCAGCAAAATTCCTTTTTCCCTTTACCAGTCTTCCATTCAGATGTATACCTGCGCCGGGCGGATATTTTCGCGGGAAGTAGACATAAATCTCGCAGTCAGTACCTTCGCCTGTCGCATGAGCTCGCCCGATCACGGCTGCATTCACATCGTTTTCTACCATGACCGGAATCCCGAAACGACTGGTGAAACGCTCAATAATCGGGGTGCCGACAAGGGCTTTGTAATCGAGAATGATCATGCTCCCCTTGTGTTCGATACCGGGCAAGCCAAGGCCGATCGCACCAACTGAGGGAAAGCCAGAAATCCATTCAGCGAGCAATGCTTCGATCTTGTCAGGATCGATGTCCGGCATGGTGTAATCCTCGCTCTTCAGGCTTGTCCCATACAGATCAAACAGGCGCAGGCAGACTGAATCTATCCCCTTGAGTTCCCGGGTGAACAGCACCAGGCCAAGTTTATGACTGCGGTTAAACACATAGCGTTGCGAAGGCCTGCCGCCTTCTGATGGAGCAAGGTTGCCTTTTGTAACGCGTCCGTCTTTCAATAGTTGTTTAATGATCGTGCTGACAGTCACCACGCTCAGTGAACAGATTTCCGCCAACTCCTTGATGTTCGCTTCCTGTGCATCGTACAGGGCATTCAGTACCGAGATCGTATTCATGTCCTTGATCAACAGCGTGCTGGCCCCACTGTTATGCTGCTTCTTCATGCATGTACTTATAAAAAGATATTTAAAAAGTGTCAAGGCTGATCTTTTGATTCTTCGATTGACATACATCTGCATGAAAGATATGCTTGTCTGTATGAGAACTACCCTGAATATACCGGATGAACTGGTTCAAAAGGCCAAACGCCTTGCCCTTCGGGATGGAGTTACACTGACTGATATGCTGGTGAGCGGTCTGTCTCAACGGGTAGCGCAGTCAGAGGGCACGTTCCGATTGCCAGTATCCTCCTCGGGTGGCGGCCTGTGTTCCGGGATTAGCTGGGATGATCTCTCTTCTGCCGATTCTGAGAAGGACTGGTATCGATGATATTGCATGATGTCAATGTTTGGGTATATGCCTTTCGCTCGGATAGTCCGCAGCATCTTCTTGCTCGAACTGAAATTGAACATTCCATATCCGGGGGTGAGCAGTTTTTGTTCTGTCCGGTTATTGCGGCTTCATTCCTGCGCATTGTTACTAACTCAAGGATTTTTATTAATCCATCTACAACGAATGAGGCATGGTTGTTCATTGAGACATTACAGGATCATCCTGCTGCAGTGTACACCGAAATTGACGCTATGACCTTTGGAATTTTCAAGCATATCAGTCTGATAGGCCAGGAAACGGGCAACTGTATTCCAGACGCCCTGTTAGCCGCTTTGGCAATCAGACATGAAGCCTTGTTTGTGACCACTGATTATGGTTTTAAGCGCTACCAGGGATTGAAGGTTCACTTCATGCAGGAAAAATAACCTCTGCGCTGGCTCTCTTCGATCAGCGCATGCGCCAGCTGCCAGAGTTCTTCCGAGCCTTCCTGTATATGTGCATTCCTGGCCAGGACCATGTCCGGACGTATACCGTATTTCTGCCAGCTTTCACCGTGGGTGTGGAAATTCTGAAGCAGAGGCTCCAGGCGGTCGAGTACCGCTGCAAACCTGGCTTCCGGACTGCTGCGGTTCTCGAACTCTTCCCATAGTGCGAGCAGTTCATCGCGCTGGTCAGCTTCGAGCAGGCCGAATATCCGCTCGGCAGCTGCCTGCTCCTTTATATGTGCTTGCTCCCGGTTAACGTCATAGAGAAAGGTGTCTCCGGCATCGATTTCCACAATATCGTGTACAAGCAGCATCTTCAGTACCGTCCCCAGATCGATGTCTTCATTGGAGTATTCTTTGAGCAGCACAGCCATGCAGCAGATAGTCCAGGAGTGCTCAGCATCATTCTCGAAGCGGCTGTCATCAAACAGCCTGGTTTTACGAAAGATCTGTTTAATACGGTCGATCTCATATATAAAGCCAAGCTGCTGCTGAAGTCGTGTACTGATCCCGGGAACTTCAGCCAGCTCCGGGATCAGAGCAGTCTCAGAACTGTTTTTCTCAGGACTGATTTTTTGCTTGTCGATCCGGGCTCGAATCTCCCCTGCTGTTTCCTTAGCAGTAAGATTGCTGTTGTCCAGTGGAGTTCCAATGAAGCCGCTTTCATGGGCCTGCTCGAGAATACGGTTCAGTACGGGAAAGCGTTCGAGTTCCCAGTCAATCTGATTCGTGCCGCGTTTCCGGATGCGGGCAGTCTGGCATTCATCGCGGCAGTACAGCCAGAAGGCATGTACCTCCTGGCCCAGGGCTTGCAGGCTGCTGCTGAGGCGAGCCAGCTGATCCGGGGTTTCAAAAACATAATTGATTACGAAATTCCGGTACCCGTGGTTCATATGAAAACGAACCAGATGCTCAATGGTCTTGTAGAGATAGCTGATACGCTCCTCATCGTAAATTTCGAATGGCTGCACATCGCCGATAGCATCGCCATCCAGAGCGACGGCCTGCTCGAAGCCAGCCGTCAGAGCCTCCATGGTGGATGACTTTCCAGTTCCTACGGATCCGTTGAGAATGATTATCATAAAGTCTCTCTATCTGTTACTCGATATCTGTTCCTCAATATTCTAAAATCTGCGTACTGGCCTGACACGCGGTACGAAGTTATCTGTGTCCTGGTATATAACATAGCGCCTGCCGTCGGTCATACTTACAGCAACAGCACGTTCTCCGTTGTTGCTGGCAGAAGATGTCCAGTACCAGCCTCCTAGAAGATCTGCTTTATCCGGGAAATCAACTGATGCTTCCCACAGGCGGCTCAGTTCGTCACGGGTGGGAAGGAACCAGTCTTCAAAGCTGGTTCCGCCATGTGTTACGCGGGCTTGATCAGCGGCACGTGCAGCATGCATGACTGTTCTGGCTGAAGAACCTACCGCCTCAAGTTGATCTCGGATAGTTGCAGTATTGATTTTCCCACCGCCAATGCTGGCGAAGGCAGTATATACATTCGGACCGTTCGAAACGTTGAATACAAAGCGCGGATCGCTGTTGCCCGAGGCATGCCAGTTCCGGGGAGCTGCCTCCATGTAGCGCCATGACCGGTCGGGGTCCTCACTGTCTGGCTCCGGCGGATTCCTCATGAAGAAAATAATTCCACCGGCAGGGCCTGTATCACCTATGGCATATGCAACTGCTCCCGGTTCTTCGGGTTCAGGTTCGGGAATTTCGAAAACAGCCCAGGAATCGTCTCCGTTCACATCGTACCACATAAAATTCGGAAATGCCCAGATACGAATAGCATCCGCATCTTCTGCATTCAGGGAGCCTATGCTGATTGATTCGGTTCCATCGGTAAAATCAATTTCTGCCTGGACTAGGTACCGTCCGAATGGGAGATCCATATCTCCTTCAGGATCAAACTCCGGCACATAATCGCGGTAGAAGTCATTATCTTCATCAGGAAAACTGAAGCTTCCGCTGACCGTCTCGGTAGTTCCTCCTCCGACGGGTGCCAGGGTAATTGAATAACCGGAGGGGCTCAAGCCGGGAGGGACAACAAAGCGATAACGAATTGAGCCAGAATCCGGAAGACCAGCGGGGCTTGGGTCAGCCGGGATGCGGATAGTGAAGTAGTTGCTTATCGCTTCAGTTTCAGGGGAGAGGGGGTCTACAACCCGTGCCAGGAGCACAACAGTACGGTCCTCTGCAGTGCCTGCTGCCCGGGTGTCCGGAATCGGTGTTGCAATGAATTCGAAGCCGGGAATACCGGATTTAGGCTCCAGGAGCCTGAGGCTGATGTAGTCTTCTCCCTCAATTACCTGCCATTCCACTCCGGCGGCGGTGTTCAGGTTCTGCGGCGTGGTAAGTCCCAGTAAGGTGATGCCGAGATCTACATCTGCCAGAAAATCAATAGGCTCTGCAGGATCCTGACCATTCGGTTCAAATTGTTCCCAATCATTATTTATCCTCATTTCCAGCCGGGGTGTAAGATCAAAGGTTCCAGTCGGCTCGGGAACTATACCGTCGTCTGCCGTGCCGCCATTCCCTGAGCCGCTGTCTACTGAAACGTTATCTTCCGTACCGTTTCCGCCATTACCTCCGGCTTGCACGGTGCTGTCTTCAGAGCCGGGATCGGTCGGAGACGGACATCCGATTAACACGAGGCCAACGACAAGCAGCATTATGGCAGTTGATATTGTGGTCTTTCTGCCTGAACTTTCCTGTGATGCTTTCATTTTCACTTCCTTCCAGATGGGATATTCAGAATATAACGGGAGGTACGCGGAATTACAATTTTTATAGAGGAAATTGCAAACTTACGTGCAATTTCCTCCTCGCATTAGTAGCGAATTCTCAAGTTGTTTTATGTAAACAACTTGAGAATATTTAATCTTGCGAATGCTCATGCAAAATGTAATTTTGCAAAAAGCTCTATAAACAATAATTTAAAAAAGAGTCGAAAACCTCCATGTCTTGTGGGTGAAACTATACCAACATGGCAGATCTGCCATGTTGGTATAGTAGTCCCCAAGCGGGTTTGAGATTTTAGACATATAGTATCCTGTTATCTCAGCAAAATTTTGATCGCGCTGTAACAATAAAGAAGGCTTCATTTCCGAGGGCTGCTTCAAGCTGGTAGTTTCTGCTTGACTGCAGATTTCTGAATCCGCTTGATTCAAGTAGTGTGAACAGCTGTCTGTCGCTTAATGGAAACAGCCTGGATGAGTCTGAATGTACCGTTCCGCGTGCTTTGTCTTCTATCTCGATTTCAAAGTCGATACCTTCTTCCGAAATATTTTGGTAGCGTCGCCGGAATACGATGGAATCAGTTCCAATATCAGGAAACGTTTTTTCGCCTTGATCGAGAATAATCCGATAGTTTAGAAGCTGGAGAGCAAGCCAGCCTCCGGGGATGAGGGCGCGCTCTGCTCGTTCCAGAAAGCCACTGATTTCTCCAGTATCTCTCAAATGAGGCAGGGTGTTTCCGAGGCAGGTAATGAGGCTGTACTTCTGCCTTGCTGACAGGTCGAGCATGCCTTTGCGGAAGAACTGAAGTGCTGACTTCGGCAGATGATCTGCTCCATGCCTGGAGACGGCTGTTTGAAACAGGGAGGGGTCAGGTTCCCAGCCCTCGGCATTATATCCGGCTGCAGCCAGGGCTGCCGGAAAATCACCGCTGGCGCAGCCTATATCCAGCACTGGGGACCTTTCGGGTACAAGGGCTTCTACCATCCGCAGCCTGTCCGGATCAAGCGGGAAAATCGAACTGTATTCCTGTGCAATCAAGTCGTACATGCCAGTCAGTATATGCCCCGGTATTCATGCCTGACAAGACGGGTTTTTGCCGCTATAGTTGGCCTATGAGCAGAAGACCGGAAGTAAAATCATTCGTTGAACAGTATTCAGTGGGCCGTCCTCCGGCGGGATGGAGGCGTGTACTCTACGATATTCTTTTCAGGACCGATTCACGGGCAGGCATTGTTTTCGACATAGGTCTGATCGTCTGCATCTGCATCAGCTTGTTCTCCAATATGCTCGAGAGTGTGGCTGAATTCCGGTCTCAGTGGGGTAACATATTTGTTGTGCTCGAATGGATATTCACCCTGTTGTTCAGCCTGGAGTACCTGCTGCGGCTTGCCTGTACTGACAAACCGCTTCGCTTTGCCCTAAGTTTTTTTGGAGTGATGGATTTTGTTGCAGTGGTTCCGACATATTTTTCCTTGCTGATTCCCGGAGTGCCCAGTCTGCTTTTTTTCCGCAGCCTGCGTGTGTTGAGAATCTTCCGTATGTTCAAGCTCTGGAAGTATTCCCGGGAGGCTCAGAATCTCATGGCTGCCCTCAGGGCATCCTTACCGAAAATCAGCGTATTTCTGTTCGGTGTCGGAACTCTCATTGTAATTCTCGGCTCGATAATGTACCTGGTCGAAGGCCCGGAAAACGGCTTCAGCAATATCTTTGTCAGCCTCTACTGGACGGTGGTTACTATAACTACGGTGGGTTATGGTGATATTTCTCCACAGACCCCGCTGGGTCAGGCGATTGCAAGTATTGTCATGATTATGGGCTATGCGATTATCGCGGTGCCCACAGGAATAGTCTCGGCAGAGATTATCCGCGGGGATGGTTCCGACATACAGAAAGAGACGGTCGAAGCGAGTGGCAATCAGAATGGAATTTGATTAGCTTGATTAGTATGAAAGTTTCTGTTTCAAAGACTCTTGTGCTGGCTTTTCTGGTTTTGTGTGTTTCTGTGCTGCCTGTATACAGCAGATCAATCAATTTCGGCATTGAAAATCGTTATACGCCTGCTCCGGAGGGCTTTTATAACGATGTGCGCGGCTTCGTCTATGCTCCGGCGGGACCGCTTACTGCAGGATTAGCCCTGACACGAAGCGACCGGGGGGACTGGTCCAGATGGATGGCCGAAGGCGGGGCTGTATGGGTCTGGGGTGGTCCTTTCTACTCCGAGGCTCGTTACGGGCTCAGTCTTGATTCCGCTGACATTCTTTCCCATCATGCGTATATGGATCTGTTTTTCGAACAGGCCAGCTATTATCTGACGGGCAGTGTCCGCGGACGGGCAGCTTCCGATGCCTGGTCTGTCACGCTTTCGTTTGGTGGCGCATACTTCGGGTTTGCCAGAAATCTACTGAATTCCAGGGTCTACTATGCGCAGGATCCAGACAATACGACGGTGAGTCTTGCTTTCTGGAACCGGTACAGGCTGCTGCCGCGGCTTGATCTGCACAATGGTGCGTCTGTGGGCACGAATCTCAGTGATTTCCTTGATTATGATGCGAGCATGTCAGCTGGGCTTTCGTGGCTATTTACCCCGAACTGGAGGGCAGGTTATCAGTTTAAACAGGATTTTCCCTATGTTGCGGGTGGACGGACCAGTCATCATGAGTTATTTATTACGGCGTCGGTAGCTCTGGGATCCGGGGAATGAAGATGCCTGTCTGGCGATTGATGGTCGCGCTGCTGGCTGTGCTGATGCTGCCGGCTGTTTCAACCCCAGCTTCAGAGGATTATGCAATGGATCTGAGTTTTTCTGGTAAGGACTGGAAGGTTAGAGATCAGCGCAGAGAGGTTGGTCCCGGTCCGAATATATTCTCGGCCGACAATGTAAAGGTTCAGGACGACCAGCTTCAATTGAGGATTCTGCCGAGGGGACAGCGCCGCTGGACATCAGCTGAAATCCGCACAGCGGAACCAGTCGGGTACGGAGAATATACGGCTGTGGTCAGGCTGCCGGATACGGGGATTCCCGACCCCTTGATTTTTGGTTTTTTCACCTATGATCAGGATACTGCTGCAGATCATCGCGAAATAGACATTGAATTCGGCCGCTTCGGCAACACGGCTTCCGATGCGCCATGGCTCCACTTTTCCCTGCAGCCGGCAGAGCAGCCTGGTCGGACGATAGGCTTCAACCCTGAGCTGCCAGGTGGGGAGTGGGTAATCAGTTTTTTATACCTGCCAGAGAGGATAGATTTTTATGCGTTCAGTCCTGCCAATGCGGTGTCTGTATACCGCTTCAGCGTTGAGGGCTCACAGGTTCCTGAGCCTGGGCAGATGCATCTGCATCTGAACCTGTGGTTATTCCGGGGAGCCGACCCGGACAGGGAGAACTTTCTCAGGAATCCGGATGATTTTTTGATCAGCATTGAAAGAGTAAATTTGACACCTTATAGTTGTACTAATGAAGACTGAAATTATTCGCACATGTATTGTTCTTGAACCTGAGGAGCGTCAGATAGATTCCTCCATAGCCTCGGGCTTTGCGCGCGCTTTATTGTCCGCTCTGAACGATGCAATGGAGCAGAATCCTGGAGCCCCGGTTGTTCTTGATCTGGCGTCCACCGAATTTATTGACAGCTCTGGGCTAAGCCGGATTCTGGATGCCCTTCGGCTCTGCCATGCCAGAAACATCCTGTTCTATATTAGTGCTCCGCATTCAGCCGTTGCAACCCTTTTCAGGATGGTTCGCTTGAATCAGCTGACTAAAGTCTTCAACTCAAGGGAGCAGGCCATTGATGCACTGGACACCCGTTGATCTCGAGCCATATGACAGCTGCGATATAGCTGAAAATGGCCAAAGGCATACCGAAGAGCCTTCCGAAAAAGAGATTCTGCTTGGTGCCCTGATCCAGCACTCGCTTCTGGGGGGATTCAATCAGCTCGAGTTCATGGGTTCGGTTCTGTTCGGCGGCAGCGTGCCCAGCCGCGAGGTGGGCGGGGACTTCTACGATGCATACTCACCTGCCAAAGGCAGTCTGGATCTGATTCTTGGTGATGTTATGGGGAAAGGTGTCCCGGCGGCGCTTCTTGGTGCAAGCATTCGCACACGGTTGTATCGTAGCCTTTTTGAATTGTACCGCGATTCGCCGGCACGGGGGGCTGATTCACCTCCCTCAGTTCCTGAAATTCTTTCGGCGCTGGATGATTCCCTGCGATCCGAGCTGCTGGAAATGCATCAGTTTGCTACCTTGATCTTCGCAAGAACCAATATGGACAGCATGAGGCTGGACTACAGCGATTGCGGCCACACAGCTTTCTGTCTGATTGAATCTGATAGCGGAAGGATCTGGAATATCAAGGGGGCTAATATGCCCCTGGGGTTCCTGGATTCCCGTCAGGATTATCTGGAGTATTCGCTGCCTCTACAGGCCGGAGACCTGCTGCTGTTTTACTCCGACGGTTTGAGCGAGGTGACCGACGAACATGGTACTGCGTTCGGACAGCAGGGGATTGAGCATGTTCTGGATCAGAATCCCCTGAGAGATCCTGTTCGCGCAGGAAAGGATCTTCTCCGCACTGCAGTCCTTCATTCCGGCGGCAGTCCCTCCGATGATATTACGATTGCGGTGCTGAAGATCGGTCCGCCTTCCCCGGCACATAAGGAATATGTTCATGAGCAGGTCCTTCATAGCCGTGAAGAGCTGCTTCCATTCCGACTGGAGCTGCAGCATTCGCTGACCGTTCATCTGGATTCCCGCCTTGAATCCGGGGTCCAGGAATTTTGCGACGGCATCACTATAGCTGCTGTTGAGGTTCTGTCGAATATTTTTGACCATGCTGGTATTCCAGATGGTAGTGATATTTTCGTAAAACAACGATTTGATGCATGCTCGATATGGATTTGTGTAGACTACAAAGCAGAGGCTTATGACTGGGTTGATGTGCAGAAACAGTCGCTGTCCGATCTCGCTCTGAATTATTCCCTGCGGGGTTATGGTACACCCTTAATACGGGAATTGCTAGACTCTTTCAGTATTATGAGTTCCAGCGGCCCGATAAGCAGAATTATCATGAGAAAGGATATTGAGATATGACCCATTTTCCTGATCCACCGATACCTGTGTGGAAAAACTCGGTATATTGGCTTGGTTGTCGTACTGAAGGTGCATTTGTGCAGCACAACAGCTACTGCCTGCTGACAGATTCCTCGTTTTACGTTATTGATCCTGGCAGTGCTGTATCCTGGCGTTGCATTAAGCCCGTTCTTGAGGAACTGTGTCGCGAGCGAGAAGAGATGAATGGTGTGCCCTGGAGTATTGTTCTTACGGGCAGCGATGCCACTGTCTCCGGGTGTTTGCTGGACGGTTCCTGTGATCTGCGGATAAACGGCAGGGAACCGGACTTCATTTACGCTCACTGGAAGGCAGTGCTGCTGCTTCAGGTGCACCCGGAGCGAACGGTCTCGTTATCCTCCTACAAGCCGGGTGTTGATTTGGGTGATGGACGAAAGCTTACCATGCTGCCGCTGGTGGAAGGAGAGCGTAGCGGAAATTGTATGTTCGCCGAGAATGGAAGCGGAGTGATCTTTACCGGAGCGGCCTTCAGTTCTTCAGGACCCCGATCCTGGAAGGATGAAAATGACAAAGTTCATTTTGTGGTTTCTGATCCGAACCGCAGTCAGCTCGGGGCCTTGTACGCATATCAAAGCCAATTCTGTGACCCCCAGTGGATCGAGTCATTGGTGCAGCCGGAGCATGCCTTCTGGAAACAGCGGATACATCTCCTTCTTCCGCGGGCTGGTATGCTGATTTCTGGTTCTTTTGCCGGTATTACATCAGCCCTGCATAGCAGAATTGCCAGACTGCCCCGGAATTTATCCGAGCCATCGCTTGAATCCGGTCAGAAAGTTGAAGAGCTTATGTCTGAAATTCACAGCCTGCAGGCAAATACCTTCGAGCTGCAGGAGAGTATGGTTGTGATGCAGGATGAACGGATCCGTGATCCTGCAACTTCATTGTACAACCGAAGGTTTTATACTGAGTATATGCCGATGTTCTGTGAGGACCACGCAGAAAACGCAGCTTTGATCTATGTTTATCTTGATGGACTTGATCTCCTGAATCGTGAACTGGGATCCGAAGAGGGGGACTTCACCATGTCCCGCTTTGCCGAGGTCCTGCAGCTGAACAAGCCGAAAAATTCAATGCTTTTCCGGCTTGCCGGTCCTCTCTGTGCACTCCTGACGGGGTCCTTGAGTCAGAAGGAGGCAGAGCAGGCAGCGATACGGATAAAGCAGGCTGTTCGGGATGAAACCGGATTTCCACGCAGGATGTCCTGCAGCGTCGCGGTGGCAACGGTCGAGAATGTGGGTGACATCAGGCAGCTTGAAACTGCTGCGGAAATCAGACTCAAGTATGTTCGGCGGCAGGGTGGGAATGCTGTTTGCAGCGATAATCCCGTTGAGCAGGGGAATGATCTGGCTGCTTTCAGGGTTCTTTTGCTGGAAACCGATTCCCTGACCTCAAGACTGATCAGCAGCTTCCTGAATACTCAGGGTTGTGTCTGCCGGACGACCCTGAGTGCAGTTGATGCTCTGTCAATGCTGGTTGAGTTCCGACCTGCAGTAGTAATATCCGAACTATTCCTGCATGGCAGTGATGCTCTGAGAGTTCGTGAGCAGGCCCTTGCGGACAGTGCCCTCAGAGAGATACCCTGGATTGTCTACAGCTACCAGAAAAATGACCAGGCAATACAGAGAGCTCACGGATTGGGAATCTTTCATTTTCTCAGGAAACCGATTGTTCTGAATGAGCTGCTTGGTCTCGTCAGGCATCTGACAGGTCGGAATGATGAAGGTGGTGGCAGAAGTTCTGGAGGTTTGTCGTGAGCTGGTTGCAGCTTGATGTCTCCCGGGCACTGCAGCTTGTTGCTGCTTTTTTTGCCTTGAATCTGCTGTTGATTTTATCTTTGTGTTTCCGCCGCTTTTTTAGAAGACGCAGGCAGGCTGTGTATCAGAAAGCTGAACAGGGGCTGCTGCGATCTGTCTCGATGGATGAAGATGCACGTGCCAGGCTGCTTCGCCGACTGCCCCGCAGGGTTCTGCTCTTGTCGTTTCTGAGGATCAGCCAGAGGGTCCAGCTTTCGCCCGGGTTTCATTCATCAGTAGCGCGTGTTCTGAAGCAGAAGCGCGTCCTGGCGTATCTGCGCAGAATGTTCTCCAGCCCTTCGGCATATCACAGACGGTATGCGATTCTCTGTTCCCGGGTTCTGCCCGAGCCGATTCGTGTCAAGCTTTTGCTACAGGGAATCCGCAGTGAAAAGCAGGCTGGTCTGCGCATCAGAATCGCTGCGCAGCTGCTGGTTCTCTCTGATCCTCAGGTTCTTGGTCAGTATGGCCCCGCGATAGTCTCAGCTATTCATAAAGGATTTATGTCAGCACCGGAAGTCTACAGAAGACGGATAATTGCCATGCTCCAGCCTCATGCCCAGCTGCTTGCAGCCTGGGTACAGCAGCATGGCAAGCCGCTTGATACATGGGCTGCCCGGATGACAGTTGCTGGTCTGCCTGCGCTGCCCGAAGCCATGGCTGAAGAATTCCTGCTGCATCTTGTTCACTTCGATGACTCCGCCCTTCTGAAGTCGGTATCGGGGCTTGTGTACCAGCATTTCCGGTATTTGTTCGATCGTGATGTGTTCCGCCGTCATGCCTCAATCGAGATCCGGTCTGCGATAGCTTCTTCACGAGCGGAGAAGATCAGCTTCGAACATAGCCATGAGTGGTTGCCGCTGCTTGGGGATCCTGCGGTATCCGAGGCTCCTCTGCAGGTTCTGCAAGGCCGCCTTACTTCCAGCAAGCTCCCGTTGGTCATGGATGTGTATAAAAAAATCATGGATAAGGATCAGCCCGATCTGCAACGGGCACTTGCCCGCCTGATCGAGCCCCTTCTTGTGTATCTTCTTCAGAAAACATTCGACAGGCAGGCTCTGCCGGCTGATCCCGTTATTAGTCAGCTGCTGCATGATCTGCTTGACCAGAACCGTAACATGGCATTAATCCAGTTTCTTATATCCAAGCACAGGGATGCTGATATAGCTGCCTGGCAGGCTACGATTAGCAGCCTGAGATCGGAATTTCCTGGTTTTGATCAGGATTGCAGGGCGTACCTGCCTGATGCTGTACAGAAGCAGCTTGGGATGGATGGTGATGCGGCAGTCTATGAAAAACCGAAAATACCGCTGCAGATAGGTGACCGTCTGCTGCTTGTGCTGCTGGCGGCAGCCGTGATTTCGCTTGGACCAGTTCTGTACTTTCTTCTTCCGGTCTCCGGGCGGGGACTTGCTGATTTCAGTCTGTTTTATCAGGCGATGTTCGTGTTTTACTCACTTTCAGTAAACCTGAGCTACAGTCTTCTCCTGGTTCTTTCTGCCCTTCATGTATACCGGCGCCGTGGGAGTCTGGATGAACTGGAGCTGTTATTTACTCCCGGTGTCCTTCCTTCGGTTTCGGTTATTGCTCCGGCATACAACGAAGAGAAGAATATTGTGGACAGTGTCCGCTCACTGCTGTCGCTGAGGTATCCGGCATTTGATGTGGTTGTTGTGAATGATGGCTCATCTGATGCCACCCTGCAGCGGGTCAAGGATGCCTTCAATATGACAATGACGGATGTTCCGCGTAACCCATTGATTACTACAGCTCCGATCTGGGCTGTGTACCGCAGCAAGGATGTGCCGAATCTGGTGTTGGTAGATAAGGCTAACGGAGGTAAGGCAGATTCATTGAACGCAGGTATCGGGATCTGTTCAGGGGAGTATTTCTGTGGAATTGATGCTGATTCCATGCTTGAGCAGGATGCCCTGCTCGGATTAATGGCTGCAATCCTCGACAGCGATCGTGAGACAGCCGCGATTGGTGGGAATGTCCTGCCTATCAATGGTTCTCGTGTCCGCAATGGCTACATAGAAAAATTCGGGATCTCCGGGAAGCCGCTGGCTTTGTTTCAGACAATTGAGTATCTGCGGGCCTTTATCGCCGGGCGCATGGGCTGGGCCGAGACCGGTAGTCTGCTCATAATATCCGGTGCTTTCGGTGCATTCAGAAGAGACAGGGTGCTGGAAATCGGCGGCTACCTGACCGGCACCGGCAGATACCGCAAGGATACGGTGGGTGAGGATATGGAACTGGTAGTCCGGCTCAGAAGGCATCTGTTCAAAAGGAAAGTCCCTCACCGCGTCGAGTATCAGCACAAGGCTAATTGCTGGACCGAGGTTCCCGAAGACAGGAAAAGCCTGCTGAAGCAGCGCGACCGCTGGAACCGCGGCCTGATCGAAATTCTTCTCTTTCATCGAAGGCTGTTTATGAACCCCCGTTATCGGAACGTCGGAATGCTGGCTGTTCCCTATTTCTTTATATTTGAAATGCTCGGTCCCTTTCTCGAGACGCTTGGCTATGCAGCGGTAATCGTCAGTTTGATCTTTGGGTTTTTCAATCCGGTTATCCTGCTTGCACTCTTCGCTGTTTCTATCTGCTACGGTATCGTGATTTCCACTTCTGCACTGTTGATGGCCGATGGAGCAGTGATCAGCTTCAGGAAACGGGAGCTCGCACTGCTGTTGCTGTTTACCATAATCGAGAATTTCGGCTACCGCCAGATTATTGCTGTTCAGCGTGCCTGGTCCTACATTGCGTATCTGTTCAGGAATCCCGGCTGGCAGAAGATGGAGCGTAAGGGTTTTTCTGCTTGAGGTACAGTATGACATTACCGGAATATCCCGTGCGTGAGATACGGAAACAGATAGAGCATGCGCTGTCTTCCAGGCCTTTCAGCGTGCTGCAGGCCCCTCCTGGCAGCGGTAAATCGACTCTGGTTCCTTTGTACCTGGCGGAGTTGTTCTACGGCTCCAGCAAGGGTTCATCCTTTCAGGGACAGATAATCCTGCTTCAGCCCCGGCGGGCTGCGGTTCGTGCCGTTGCACTGCGTTTGCGGGAGCTTGCCTCGACTGCATATTCAGTAGGTTGGATGACCCGCGAGGAGCAGGATGTGCCTGCAGATGCCCGCATTCTGGTAATGACTGAAGGGATATTCATTCGCCGCCTGCTCTCGGATCCGGAAGCCACCGGGATTGATCTGCTGATTCTGGATGAGTTCCATGAACGTTCCTGGCAGGTCGATCTCTCTCTGGTGCTGGCCCGTCAGGCCCAGGAAATTTTTGCCCCCCAGCTGAAGCTGCTGGTAATGTCGGCCACCCTGGAGGATTCATGGTTTGTCCATGAGGATGCTGAAGTTATTAGTACAGAGGCATCTCTGTTTTCACTCTCGTACCGTTATGAACCTGCCGTTCCTGAGCGGGATGTTTCCCGTTCCGCTGCTCGACTAGCTCTGGAAGCTCATGCTGCAGACCCTCAGGCAGGGATTCTGGTGTTTTTGCCGGGTGAAGGTGAGATCCGTCGCTGTGTATCACTGCTTCAGGAAGCTCTGTCTCCCGGTGTTCCTGAAATCCTGCCGCTCTATGGCCGTCAGTCAGCTGCAGAACAGCAATCTGCTCTGCGCCCGGCTCGTGGGCCCAGAATAATTGTGGCTACGAACGTAGCTGAGACCAGTCTGACAATTGACGGTATACGCTGTGTTATTGACTGCGGACTGAGGCGGCATGCCGTATATGAGGCATCCCGTGGAATGAACCGGCTGGTAACAAGCCGTATCAGCCGGGCATCTGCGGTACAGCGGGCAGGAAGGGCTGGAAGACAGGGACCCGGCAGAGTGATCAGAATGTGGTCGGAAACCGAACAGCTGCAGGATTTTGATGTGCCGGAGATCCGCAGTGGAGATCTGTCTTCCCTGCTTCTTGCGCTGGCCGCCTGGGGCGATGTCCGCTGGCAGGAATACCGCTGGATTGATCCGCCGGATGAGGCCCGGGCTGCTGCAGCCTTTGATCTGCTGATGGCGCTTGGTGCCCTGGATGAGCGAGGGGTGATTACGGATTTCGGGAAGGCGATGCAGGCTCTTCCTCTGGATGTGCGCAGCGCTGCCATGGTCCTGCGGGCATCTCGGGGCAGCAGAGAGCTGCTGGAGGATGCTGTTCTGATGGCGGCCATGCTGCAGGAAGGCGATCCGCTTGACCCGGAACTGTCCGGCCGCTATGGGGCCGATATTTGGGGGCGGCTTGAACTTCTGCGGGAGAGCGAAGCGCGCTCGCCTGAGTCAGGCACGCGAGGATTACGCCGCATAGCGGCGTCCCGGATCCGGCGTGAAGCGAAGCGGATTCTCCGCGAGCTGAAGCGCCATGTGAATCTTCAGGAAGCGGGAAGTACAGAAGCTGTGGCGGTTGCGGGTCTGGCGACTGTGCTTGCAGAGGCCTATCCGGACCGTGTGGGACGCTATATTACAGGTCGCGGTCTGTGGCTGTTGAGCGGTGGCCGGGAGTGCCGGCTTGACGACGCTGCGGCGTCGGTTTTTGAGGGTGGCTGGCTGGTCGCGGCTGAGGTACAGCGGGGACGGAAGGATTCTGTTATCCGGCTTGCTCTGGCAATGTCGGAGGCAGAGGCAGCGGCCTGGTGTCGACAGCATGAGGAAATCTCCCTGCGTCTGCAGCTTGATTCGGGCAGGCTGAAAGCTCGGCGCGTCCGTTCAGTCGGGGCGATTGTACTTGAGGAACGGCCCGTGGCGCTGGCTGAACTGAACGATGCATCCGGGGAGCTGCTGCGCTTGATTTCTGCAGATGGCGTGGGTGCATTCGGCTGGTCGGAGAGAGCGCGGCGTTTGCAGAATCGGCTTTTGTTTTTACGGGGGCTGATGACCGGGCAGGATGCCGTGCAACTGATTCCCGATGTCTCGGATGCTGCCCTGGCAGTATCGGCTGGGGACTGGCTGCCCGCCTTTCTGCCAACCAGGGTGAAGCCGGAGAGCCTGCAGAATATTGATATGTATGCGGTATTGATGAGCCTGCTGCCCTATGATATTCAACGGCGGCTGGATGATCTTGCTCCTGAGTCCCTGAGGCTCCCGAGCGGGTCAATGCAGAAGCTGCGCTATGCTGCAGGGAGCTGTGTGCTGGCAGCGCGGATACAGCAATTATTCGGCATGATGGAGAGTCCCAGGATTGCCCGTGGACTGTGTGCTGGTCTGGAGCAGGGGACTGTGGTGGAGATCGAGCTGTTGTCCCCAGCGCGGAGGCCGATGCAGATTACCCGCGATCTGGCCGGTTTTTGGGAACGTACCTATGCCGAGGTCAGGAAGGAACTGCGCGGGCGGTATCCAAAGCATTACTGGCCGGAGGATCCCTCTCAGGCTGAAGCAACGGATCGAGCGAAACGCAGGAAATAGTCTGGTTGTAAGTCTTTTTTGATTTTTGATTGAGAATCTCTTATATATTAGTAAGGGGATACCTATATGAATTCTGTGCCTGATGGTCAGAAAGCAGATGATAGTTCGATTGCTCACAGAGGATCCAATTGTAGGTCCGAAGATGATTTGCGTGCCCGGAACGAGGAACTGGAGGGATTCTTTTCCCTGAATCTGGATTTACTCTGTATTGCTGATCTGGAAGGCCGGTTCGTCAGGACGAATGCCTCATGGTCAAAGATTCTGGGCTACAGTTCGGGTGAACTGGATGGGCGTAAATTTCTTGACTTTGTGCACCCCGATGATCTGCAGGCTACCTATGAAGCTATGGCCTCTCTGGATGACGGAGAGGATGTTATTGGTTTCACCAATCGCTATCGTTGTGCAGACGGCAGTTACAGGTTTCTTGAATGGCATTCACATCCGAAGGGGGGGCTGATCTATGCGGCGGCCCGTGATGTCACAGAAAAGAGATCTGCATTAGAGGCACTTCAGCTTGAGCGCACAATGTTGACTGGCATTATCCGTGGCACCAATGTCGGTACCTGGGAATGGAATGTTCAGACCGGAGAAACCGTGTTCAACGAGCGCTGGGCTGAAATTATTGGCTATACTCTTGAAGAAATTTCTCCGGTTTCCATTCAGACCTGGATGAAGTTTGCGCATCCAGATGACCTGAAGGGCAGCGAGGCACTGCTCGAGAGGCATTTCAGGGGTGAACTGGATTATTATGAGTACGAGTCGAGAATGCTGCACAAGAACGGAACATGGGTCTGGGTTCTCGACCGTGGACAGGTTGCTGAATGGACTCCGGACGGTAAGCCGTACATGATGATGGGCACGCATCAGGATATTACCGGGCGAAAAAAAGCTGAGGATGAACTGAGGGCGGCCAAGGAGCAGGCAGAGGCTGCAAGTCACGCGAAATCACAGTTTCTTGCAAATATGAGTCATGAAATCCGAACGCCACTGAATGGGGTAATAGGCTTCACCGAATTACTGAAGGATACACCGCTGTCACCGGTACAGCAGCAGTATGTGAACAATGCAAATGTTTCAGGACACACGCTGCTGGGAATAATCAATGACATTCTTGATTTCTCCAAGATTGAGGCTGGCATGCTGAACCTCGATACGGTTAAGACAGATATGTGGGAATTGCTGGAACATAGCGTGGATATTATACGGTTTCCTGCCGACGAAAAACAGTTGGAGGTACTGCTCAACATAGATCCCGACATGCCCTTATATGCAGTGGTAGACCCGGTCCGCCTGAAGCAGATTCTGGCAAATCTCCTGAGTAATGCCGTGAAGTTTACCGAGGAAGGTGAGGTTGAATTAAAGCTTAGCTATGAGCCTGAGGGTGAGGGGCAGGGGAGATTCCTGATTTCTGTTCGGGATACCGGCATAGGCATAGCAGACGAAGAGAAGCAACGTCTTTTCAAGGCATTCTCACAGGCTGATGGGTCGACCACACGCAGATTTGGAGGAACCGGTTTAGGTCTGATAATTTCAGATCTTATCGCTGAAAAAATGGGCAGCAAAATTTTTCTTGAAAGCACGCCGGGCGAAGGGAGTCGATTCTATTTCGAATTTACAGCTCCTGCTGAACATGGAATAAAGTTTGACCCTGTCGATGTGAAAGAAATCAACCGCTGTCTTATAATTGATGACAATGCTGCCAATCGCTTGATTATGGAGCAACAGCTCAAGAAATGGAATGTTGCCAGCGAAAGTTGTCATAACGGACTGGAGGCCTTGAAGCTGCTCGATGCTTCACCGGATTTTGATGTCATTATCTGCGATTATAATATGCCGTATCTCAATGGTCTTGAAACGGTGCAGATGATCCGTGAGCAGGTGCAGAATTCACAGCGAAAGCAGCCAGTAGTCATGCTGTATTCATCCTCTGAAGCTTTGGATGTTCAGAAGCAATCTCAATCAATTGGAATCCAGTTCTGTCTTATGAAACCTGTCAGTTCAGCCGAATTGTTTGCCTGTATGCGCCGGATTCAGGAAGCCCTTGTGGATGGTCCACTAAGGCAGGAGCCTGAAGAACCTATCGGATCAGCGGCTATGGAGCCTGCTCGTTCCGACTCTGAACCCCGTCGCTGCAAAATTCTGATCGCCGAGGATATCAGTATGAATATGCTTATGCTGAAGGCATTTCTCGGGAATATACGACACGATCTTGAAATTATCGAGGCGACTACCGGGGTAGAGGCGATACAGCTATATGAGGATTGTATGCCGGATCTGGTATTTATGGATATACAAATGCCTGAACTTGACGGGCTTGAAGCCACCAGTAGTATCCGGGGTTTTGAACAGTCTACAGGCCGGCATGTTCCGATCATTGCCTTGACAGCAGGCGCTCTCAAGGAAGAACAGAAAAGGTGCTTATCCTCTGGCATGGATGATTTTTTGAGCAAGCCGATCGACCGCCAGAAGCTTGCTGCAGTGTTGAC
This sequence comes from Spirochaeta dissipatitropha, assembly GCF_054657935.1. Classification (NCBI taxonomy): domain Bacteria; kingdom Pseudomonadati; phylum Spirochaetota; class Spirochaetia; order Spirochaetales; family Spirochaetaceae; genus Spirochaeta; species Spirochaeta dissipatitropha. Next base: position 128,466 of record NZ_BAAHXT010000008.1, read on the forward strand.
GCGGCACCTTGATCCGGAGACCTGAATCTGTCACCCTGCTGTCTACCCGGAGGTGTGTCTTGAATTCCAGTAGTCAACAGTCTGTCCTGGTACGGCGTATAATAATTGCCAGATCCGGAAAGCTCTTTTTGTCGTTCCTCTTTTTTCTTGTGAAACATTCCCCGGTATGGCTGCTGCCCTTGTATGTGTCAGGGCTGATCAACTCGGTGGTGGACGGCAAGGACCTGTTCTCGCAGATTACTCCTACCCTGATTATTGCGGTGCTCCTGGTTCTGAATGTACCGTTTCAGGCCCTGCATGTGCGGTATTTTTCCCAGGCTTCCCGTCATATTGAGAAGGAGCTGCGGACCTCTCTCATCCGCAAGCTTCAGGAACTCAGTATACTGTATTACCAGGAGAATCAGAGTGGTGGTTTGAGTGCCAAGTTTCTGCGTGATGTTGAGGCGATCGAGCTTGCGCTGAAGCAGATTGTAATGAGTCTGCTGCCGGCACTGATTTCCTTTGTCTATGTCTTCGGGGTGACTACGGTCCGGCAGCCCCTGGTAAGTCTGTTTTTTCTCGGTGCGATACCGCTCATGTATGTGGTCAGGACCGTGTTCTCCGGAAAACTGCAGAAGGATAACCGTGAATACCGGAAGGATATGGAAAAACTCTCGGCCAAGGTTATCGAGTCTATCGAGATGCTTCCGGTTGCCAGGGCACATGCCGTGGAGGAGACCGAGATCAATGAGATCGAGACCTTCTTTCAGCGCATTACCAGTTCCGGCCTTGAGCTGGATATTACCAATGCCGTTTTCGGGGCCTGGACATGGGTGATTCTGCAGCTCTTTTCGCTGCTGGCCCTGGTGTTTTCCGCCTGGATGGCAATAATCGGTAAGATTCCACTGGGGGACATTGTACTGTATCAGAGTTTTTTTGCCATGATATCCAATGCACTGGCAAGCCTGCTCACGATACTGCCGGTTCTGTACCGCGGAAGGGAATCATTTCTCTCTATTTCGGAGGTCCTTGATGCGCCAGATCTGGAAAACAATCGGGGGAAGCCTGAATTCGAGCGGGTTGAGGGCAGTTTCCGGATTGCTGATCTGGCGTATCAGTATCCGGGCTCGGCAGAAGCGGCCCTGACGATTCCTGAATTGAGTATTCCCTTTGGGCAGTCGGTTGGTATCGTCGGGCCTTCCGGCAGCGGGAAGACAACATTCATCAACCTGATTATCGGGTTCCTGCAGGCCGAGCACGGAGACGTGTTTCTCGATGAGCAGACCTACCGGGATCATGATCTGCGTTCCATGAGACGCTATCTCTCGGTGGTCGGTCAGACCCCGATTCTGTTCAGTGGCACTATTGCTGCCAACATCAGCTATGGTGACCCCCGTGGACCGGAGGAGCGTGACGATGAAGTGCGGATTATAGAAGCCCTGAAGGCAGCTAATGCGCTGGAATTCGTTCAGGAACTACCGGATGGTATTCATAGCCATCTCGGCGAGCATGCCGCGAATCTTTCAGGTGGGCAGCGTCAGCGTCTGGTCCTGGCACGGGCCTTTTACCGGAATCCGAGGATACTGATTTTCGATGAAGCTACCAGTGCGCTGGATTCACATTCAGAACAGCGCGTTCAGCAGGCCCTGGCAACTATTGCGCATGGCCGTACCAGCTTTATTGTTGCTCACCGGCTTTCGACTATTATGGAGGCTGACAGGATTCTTGTCTTTGACAAGGGGCGTATAGTCCAGGACGGTAGCCCCGAAGCTCTTCTGGCTGAATCCGGTCTGTTTCGTGAACTGGCTGCTGTGCAGGGATTTACCTCCGGAACCTGATTTCCTGTTCCGGTAATTGTTTCCCCTGCTCTGGTTTATCTGTATCTTTATCGCTTGTAGGTAAGGAGAATTAAAAATGAGCATATATGATCTGTCTTATTGTGACAGTCGTGGTAGCGAGCATAATCTGTCTGAATTCAAGGCGAAGGTGCTGTTGATTGTGAATACCGCCACCAAGTGCGGGCTGGCACCTCAGTTCGAGGAGCTTGAACAACTGCATAAAAAATATGCTGACAAGGGTCTTGTGGTTCTCGGCTTTCCCTGCAATCAATTTCTCAATCAGGAGCCGGAAGGCAATGACACCATGGCTGCAGCATGCAAGCTGAATTTCGGGGTCACGTTTCCACTGACGCAGAAGATTCATGTTAACGGACCGGATGTGCATCCGGTTTTCGAAAACCTCAAAAAGTCATTGCCTGCGGGGAGATTGTCATTTTTGTTCGGCGATAAAATCAAGTGGAATTTTACCAAGTTCCTTGTTGACCGCGAGGGACATCCTTTCAGACGCTATGAACCGAACGTGAGTCCCCTGTCGATGGAAGCAGACATAGTGCAGCTGCTTGGTTGAGCTGTGCGATACCGTGGCATACCTTTGACCTGAAGAACAAGCTGTACTATCTTTCATATATGGAAATGAATCAAACATGGCACAGTATGGAACAGGATGAGGTCCTGAAGCATCTCGATGTAGATGCCGGACAGGGTCTGAATCAGGAAACAGTACAGTCGAGACTGGAGGAATACGGACCTAATCGATTGCCGGAGAGGAAGGGCAGGGGGCCGCTCATGCGCTTCCTGCTGCAGTTCCACAACGTCCTTATCTATCTTCTGCTGGGGGCAGCTCTCATTGCTGGCTTCATGGGAGAGTGGATCGAGACAGCGGTTATCCTGGCAGTGGTTCTGGTCAACGTACTGGTCAGTTTTGTGCAGGAGGGCAAAGCGGAGAAAGCCCTTGAAGGCATCAAGAATATGCTGTCGCTTGAGGCCCTGGTAATCCGTGGCGGGAAGCGCCAGACAATCGACTCTGCTGATCTGGTGCCCGGGGACATCGTGCTTGTAAAATCCGGGGACAAGATACCGGCTGATATGCGTTTTACCGAGATCAAGAATCTACGGGTCGAAGAATCGCCTTTGACCGGGGAATCAGAAGAGGTCAGCAAGGAAACCGATATAGTGGCCGAGGATGCAGTTCTTGGCGACCGCCTGAATATGGGTTTTTCCGGTACAACCGTAACCTACGGCGAGGCAAAGGGCGTGGTCATTGCCACCGGAGAGCAGGCAGAAATTGGACGCATCAATACCATGATCTCCGATGTCGAGGAGAAAACAACACCGCTGCTGCAGAAGATCGATCATTTCGGGAAGCTGCTTTCGCTGGTAATTCTGTTGATTGCAGGGGGGTTTTTTGCCTTCGGGCTGCTCGTACGCGGCTATGAACTGGACGAAATGTTTCTGGCGGCCATTTCGATTGTAGTAGCCTCCATTCCGGAGGGGCTGCCGGCAATCCTTACTATTACCCTGGCGGTCGGTGTACAGCGCATGGCTAAACGGCACGCCATAATCCGCAGACTCCCATCCGTCGAAACCCTCGGTGCGGTCAGCGTAATCTGTTCGGACAAGACCGGCACCCTGACCCGCAATGAAATGACAGTCAAAGAGGTTCTGGTCCCGGATGCCCTCTACCTGGTTGAAGGCACTGGATATTCACCCGAGGGCACAATTAAAACTGAGAATAAAGAAGAACTGGATCCTGAAGATCATCCCGTACTGCAGCGCCTGCTTCAGTGCGCAAAGGCCTGTAACAATGCCAGTATATCAGAAGACAGCGAGTCTTCCGGGGGCTGGAAACTTGAGGGCAGTCCAACCGAGGGTGCGCTCGTTGCCCTGGCAGGTAAAGGGGGGCTGCTTGATTTTGACCCCGAACGAATCGACAGTATACCCTTCGAGTCAGAACATAAATACATGGCCACCCTGAATCAGATTAAGGATGAAAGACTGATTTTTCTGAAAGGGGCCCCTGAGCGGGTTATCGAACGCTGCCGGGAAGAACTGGGGCCGGACGGCCCGCGGGAAATCGACCGTGATGAATGGAAGAACCGGATGGACGAGACCGCCGGCCGCGGACACCGGGTTATTGCCTGCGCCTACCGAAAGGCAGACAATGAGGATAGCATCGATCATGACAGTCTCGGTGAGGACTTTGTACTGATTGGATTGACCGGCATTATCGATCCCCCGCGAGATGAAGTAATCGCAGCTATCGAGGAGGCAAAGGAAGCTGGAATCAGAGTGATCATGATTACCGGTGACCATTCGGTAACGGCAACGGCCATAGCCGGGCAGCTCGGAATAGACGTCGAGGCTGGTGCGGTCAGCGGATCAGAGCTTTCAGCCATGAGCGATGATGAGATTCTTGAGGCCGTCATGAAGCACAGCGTCTTCGTCCGAACCAGCCCGGAACACAAGCTGAAACTGGTGGAAGCCCTGCAGAAACAGAACCTGCTCTGCGGTATGACCGGTGACGGGGTGAACGATGCCCCGGCCCTCAAACGGGCCGATATCGGCATAGCAATGGGAATAAAAGGTACCGAGGTCACCAAGGAAGCCGCTGAAATGGTGCTTACAGATGACAACTTTGCTTCCATAATCCATGCCGTCGAGGAAGGGCGGACTATTTACGATAACATAAAGAAGACGATACTCTTTCTGCTGCCGGCCAATGGTGCCGAAGCCATGGTCATTATTGCAGCCCTGCTTCTGGGAATGACCCTGCCGATCAGCCCCGTGCAGATCCTCTGGGTAAACATGGTCTCCGCTGTTACCCTCGCTCTGGCCCTAACCGTGGAACCGATGGAGCAAGCGGTGATGAAGAAAGCGCCGCGGGCGCATGACGAGCCGATACTTGGCCCCGAGTTTCTCTGGCGCGTGGTGTTCATGTCAGTGTTGAGCGGAGGCATGAGTCTTGGTGCATTTACCCTGGTGTATCATATGGAACTATTCGGCGGTGAGCTTGCAACAGCCCGTACCCTGGCCGTGAATATGCTGGTCATCGCCCACACCTTCTATCTTTTCAGTGTGCGCCGCCTGCATGGCCCCAGCCTGACCAGGAACATCTTCAACAACCGCCTGTCGTTTCTGCTTATCGCTGTGCTGCTTGGCCTGCAGCTCGGCTTTACCTATCTGCCCTTCATGCAGACCCTGTTCGGAACAGCATTGCTTCCGGCTGCTGCCTGGCTTATGCTCGCCGCTGCCGGAGCCGCAGTTTTCTGCATAGTAGAAATAGAGAAGGCAATTACGCGCAGATTGATTCGCTGACAGCAATTCAAGATGTGCGCCTGTACATGGAAGGTTGTGCTGTAAAAAATCAAAAATCTCTATGTCTCGTGTGAGTGTCTACACCAACATGGCAGATCTGCCATGTTGGTGTATGTGCTTCCAATTCGATTAGAGATTTTTGACATGCAAACACATTGTCTTGAGCTATGTGCTGGCGCACATCTTGAATTGCTGATTCGCTGAACAGGCAGATCCGCATTAACATGATGCAAAGATAATCCTGTATTCAATCATATAATCAAAGTGCATCAAGAGAATGCTGCGAAACACAGCAAAGTTCCTGTAGACGCCTCTAAATCCTCCCGCTTACGATGAACTTAAGGTTTTCGGAGTATGGAAATTTTCCAGGGAGGAAAAAGATGAAAAAAATGAGTATTCTGCTTTTAGTGTTGCTGAGCATTTTGCTGACGGCATGTACTGAAGATGCGCCAGATGTAGGGGATTATGCGCATCTCTCGGGGACTGTAGAGGTTCTGCACTGGTGGACATCTGGTGGAGAAGCGGCCGCAGTTGCGGAGCTCAAGTCAATGCTGCAGCAGCAGGGCCACTCCTGGGTTGATTTCGCAGTTGCAGGCGGCGGTGGTGATGCGGCTATGACAGCTCTGCGCTCACGTGCGGTTGCTGGTAATCCTCCAACAGCAGCCCAGGTAAAAGGACCGCAGATTCAGGATTGGGCGGTCGAAGGATTCTTAGCCAACCTGAATACGATTGCGGATGCTGATCAGTGGGATGCCTTCATACCGGAAGTGCTGGCTGATATCATGAAATTCGAAGGGCATTATGTCGCTGTACCGGTAAATGTGCACCGGACTAACTGGATGTGGGTAAACCCCGAGGTAATGGACGCAGCAGGAGTCGAAATTCCAGGGACATGGGCTGAGTTTGAGCGTGCTGCCCGGCAGATACAGCAGGCCGGTTTTATTCCTGTGGCATGGGGCGGTCAGGATTGGCAGGAAGCAACCGTTTTCGAGGCGATTGTGGCAGGCGTCGGCGGTACCGATTTCTACATTGATACAATGGTCAAAGCGGATCTTGAGGCTATTAACAGTCCCAAAATGATCGAGATATTTGACACCCTCCGTATGGTTCATAGCTATACAGATCCTGGCGCGCCAGGCCGGGACTGGAATCTTGCTACCTCAATGATTATTGAAGGCGATGCCGCCATGCAGATCATGGGAGACTGGGCAAAGGGTGAATTTGCAGCTGCCGGTCAAGAGCCTGGAGTTGATTATATTGCAGTACCTGTGCCGCAAACCCAACATCAGTTTCTGTTCAATGTGGACAGCTTCATTATGTTTAATGTTCGCGATCCGTCCGCATTATCAGCACAAAGAGCAATGGCCCAGCAGATTCTTGAACCTGAGTTCCAGGAAATCTTCAACATCAACAAGGGTTCAATTCCTGTCCGCACCGATATGTCTCCCGATCCCTTTGATGGACCTGCCAGGGATTCCATGAGAGATTTTGCGGCTTCGGCAGAAAGTGGTGACCTGGTTCCGAGTATGGCGCATGAAATGGCCGTCTCACGTGCAGTACGAGGAGCAATGCTGGATACCGTTACCGCATTTGTTAACTCAAATATGAGTTCAGCTGATGCTGCACAGGCGATGGCAAGGGCGGTTCGCGGTGCGCTTTAAACGGAACTACAGTAAGGACGGCCTGGCTCCCAGGATTACGCTGGTGCCGACATTTGCGATAGTAATGGTATTTTTCTACGGCTTCATACTCTGGACCATATGGCTGTCCTTGACGGATTCAAGGATGCTCCCGAGATATGATATTGTCGGGATAAGGCAGTACATCAGTCTGTTTCTTGAGCAGCCGCGCTGGATTGTGGCGATGCGGAATCTGGTAATCTTTACCACATTGTTTACTGCATCATGTATTGTCATCGGCCTGGTTCTGGCAATTCTACTCGACCAGAAAGTGCGTGCTTCGCGGCTGCTGCAGACGGTGTACCTGTACCCAATGGCATTGTCGTTTATTGTAACCGGAACAATCTGGAAATGGATCCTGAATCCATCCCTGGGCATCGAGCGGCTGGTCCGCTCGCTCGGGTTCAGTGATTTTACGTTCCGCTGGCTCGTGGACTCGAACCTTGCAATCTACATGATTGTTCTGGCAGCCGTATGGCAGTCCTCAGGCTATATCGTATGCCTTTTTCTGGCCGGTCTGCGCAGTCACGATACATCAATTCTGCAGGCAGCCCAGGTCGATGGGGCATCTCTCCCGGTCATATACTGGTCAATACTTATACCGGCCCTGCGGCCGGTAATTCTCAGTTCACTGGTAATTCTGGTTCACTTATCCATTAAAACCTTTGACCTGGTAATGGTGCTCACCCAGGGCGGCCCGGGAAACGCAACCGACATGCCTTCCACCTTTATGTACGATTTTTCATTCCGCTACGACCGCCTGGCGATGGGAGCCGCCAGCTCGGTCGTAATGCTGGTTATGGTTATGATTGTAGTGGTTCCGTATCTCGTTTCTTCATTGAGGAGTACCCGCGATGTCTAATTATGCAGTGCAGAGCAAAGCCTTCGCTATAAAGCGATCACCTCATCCTGAGCAGATAATCTACCGCGTGTTGATATATACTGCATTGATTACTGTTGCGTTCATGTTCATTATTCCCTTTCTGATTATGCTCAACACATCCGTGAAAACACTCGCTGACATTCGCAGCGGGACACTTGTTTCACTGCCGTCCGAGTTGACCTTTGCAGCATGGGAAAAAGCCTGGAACATATTGCATCGTTATTTTCTGAACTCGGTATCTATGGTAGTCCCTGCCGTATTTCTATCAACAATGATTGGATCGGTGAATGGGTATGTATTTGCAAAGTGGCGGTTCAAGGGTAGCGATGGCCTCTTTATTATGCTTCTCTTTGGCTGTTTTATACCCTTTCAGGTAATTTTGCTGCCGATGTCACGGACCCTCGGGGCGATGGGACTGGCACAGAGCGTTCAGGGACTGGTCTTTGTTCACGTAGTATATGGCATTCCCTTCACGACACTGTTTTTCCGTAATTACTATGTCACTGTACCCGATGAGTTGATGAACTCGGCCAAGCTCGATGGAGCAGGCTTTCTCCGGATTTTTCTGCAGATACTCCTGCCGATCTCCGGTCCGATCTTTGTCGTAGCAGTTATCTGGCAAACAACACAGATATGGAATGACTTTCTCTTTGGTGTTTCATTCTCGGGCAGTGCCAGCCAGCCGATAACAGTCGCGTTGAATAATCTGGTAAATACCAGTACCGGCGTAAAGGAATATAATGTTGATATGGCAGGAGCAATAATCGCTGGATTACCCACGCTTTTTATCTATGTCGTATCCGGTAAATATTTCATACGTGGTTTGACTGCTGGCTCACTTGCGAACTAGACTGATTGCAGCCGAGGAAACTACACTTCCTTATATTTCTCATACACACCGAGAATATCCGGCAGAACAGCTTCCATGGCCTTGATCACCTTCGGGCAGAAGTGCCGGCCGGTTTCCTCGCGGATAACCTTGAGCGCGCGCTCGACCGGCCATGCTTCCTTGTATGGCCGGCGGCTGGTCAGAGCATCGAATACGTCTGCAGCGGCAATGATCCGGCCGGATAAAGGAATGTTCTCTCCTGCCAGTCCCTGCGGGTAGCCGCTGCCGTCAAATTTCTCGTGATGGGTCTCGACCAGCTCGATTGCGGTCTTCATGAGGTTCATATCCAGGACTCTGCTAATTCCAGCGCTTATCCCCTTGATTACCGAAACCCCCATATCGACGTGACTGCGCATGACCGCAAATTCGTCCTTTGTCAGGGGCCCGGGTTTCAGGAGAATGCTGTCCGGAATACCGACCTTGCCGATGTCATGCAGGGGAGCGAACCACATAATCTCACGGACAAAGCGGGCCGGCTGTTCACCGGGATTCTGCTGCAGGTATTCCCTGGCGATCAGGTGCGAATAACGAGTCATTCGCAGGATATGCAGTGATGTCTCGTTGTCCTTCTTCTCCATGAGCCGGACAAAGGCTTCGGAGGTTTCTGCAAGAAGTTGCTGCAGCAGATGCTGATAATACAATGACTGCTTGTAGATCTGGACGAGATGATACACTGCCGCGAGGTGCTCAGCATTGAAGCGCCTGGGGCTGGTACTGGACAGAAACAGGAAGCCGATACAAGTATCATTGAATATGAGCGGGACTGTAAGACTTGAGCGCATGCCTTCTTCCAGCAGTAATTCGGTAGCCCGGGATTGATTGACCTCGCGGTAATGGCTCTCAAGGTCAGTAATAATCCTTCCTCTTCTGCTGCTGACCAGCTTTCCGAGGCTAGTGCCGTCTATTCCTTCCACAAAGCCTGCTTCGAGCAGTATGGGTTTCTGTGAGCTGATGGCACTTTCGGCAATTACATCTCCACTGCGGTCGAGAAAAGCCAGTGCAATGCGTTCAAAACTTACGATAGGTTCAATAAGCTGCTTGAGCGCTGGCAGAAAATCCTCCAGCGTAATACTTGGAATATTCTCACTCAGCTCCCGTTCCTGGAAGATTACCTTTTCAAGGGAATCGATTATGCCCTTGAACCGTGCCTCCTCCTGCCAGCCCGGCAGGCGCATCTTTGCTGCTGATTCATCGTGCATAATTATGCCATGGAGATGATCACTGCCAGAAATAATGTAGCGGAATGAATCAAGAACGAATTTCCTGAAATATAGCGCCAGTGTCATGATGACAAGGATCAGGATAAAGCCGGTAACAGTCAGAGCAATCGAGTAATAATACACCTTGTTGCGGACTTCCTGGTATACATTCGCTCCAGCACGGGCAATATTGCCCAGTTCACTGATAGCCTGCTGAAGATCATCCGGACTGTAGGGGAGTTCAGGTGGTCTCGGCTGCTGAAGATGTCCTATGTGGCGTTTCTGCTCCTGCATGACATTTCCCAGGTTTTCAAACCTTGCAGCAAGCTCGGCTTCAATAATAGGGCAATCGACCAAATCTCCCTTGTCTGTAAAATCTGCTCTCAACTGATTTATATAGCTTATAGCACTGTTTACCGTATTCAGGAGAATGCGTTGATTATCACCGGCGCGTATGCCTTCAAGACCAAGGAACAGATATGCTCCCCCGAAAAGTCCGAGGACCAGTACAAGGAGAATTCCACCCTGAATGATTCTGTTCATTCGATGAATAAAGCTTTTCATGTACTTTCATATTCTAATTGATCGATGGCCAGTTGTACAGGAATGTTGCTATACTGTTTACATGAATCAGAAAAGAAATGCCCTGGTCACCGGGGCAAATTCGGGCCTTGGCAAGGCCATTACTGCCGGACTGGCTGCGGAGGGCCTGCATGTTGTCATGATGTGCAGGAATGCAGAGCGCGGTGAGGCTGCCCGGCAGGATATACTTGCGCAGCAGCCGGACGCAGCAATCAGTCTTATGATCTGTGACCTTTCCTCGCTTGAGGATATACGGCGATTTTCCATGGACTTTTGTGAGGGGCATGGATCTCTGGATATTCTGGTGAACAATGCCGGTCTTATTACTCCCCGGCGTCAGGAAAGTCGCGATGGCTATGAGTTGCAGTTTGCCGTGAATCATCTCGGACATTTCCTGCTGACGAATCTGCTACTGGACAGCCTGAAAAAGAGCAAGCTGAAAAAAGGCAGCATCGCGAGAATTATAAACATCTCCTCCGGCGCACATAAAATCGGTAGAATTCATTTTGAGGATATTAATCTCGAAAATAAATACCGGCTGTGGCAGTCATATGCCCAGTCAAAACTGGCAAATCTTCTCTTTACCCTTGAATTAGCCCAGCGTCTTGAGGACACTGGTGCTGAGGTGTATGCGGTGCACCCGGGCGCAGTTGCCTCACAGATGGGGGTAAATCGGGAGACCGGCTTCGGTGCTGGAATCATGCGCATGCTGAAGCCTTTCTTTCAGTCGCCTGAAGAGGCGGCGGCTACCGCTTTATTCCTTGCGACAGCTCCGCAGACAGGGGCCGAAAGCGGGACATACTGGTATCGTATGAAACAGGTGAAGCCGGGATCGCAAGCCCTGAATACTGACACAGCCCAGCGGCTCTGGAAAATAAGTGAGGAGATGATACATGAAATACTGGATCGTTGATGTATTCGGCAGAGAAAAGTACAGTGGAAATCAGCTGGCCGTAGTGCTGGCAGATGCTCCAATCAGTACTGCAGAAATGCAGCGTATTGCTCAGGAGTTTCACTTTTCAGAAACCAGCTTTATCTTCCCGCAGGCATCCCGGCCTGCGCAGAGCGGCGAAATCTCCCGCTGGAAGGTCAGGATTTTTACCCCCGAAAACGAGGTGCCCTTCGCTGGTCACCCGACCCTGGGAACTGCCTGGCTTATCCGACAGGAGCTGGCAGTGGGACAGCCGACCAGAATCGAGCTTGATCTTGCCGCTGGTATAATTCCGGTTGATTTCGATGATTCCTCGAAGCTGCAGTGGATGCGCCAGATTGAACCCGTCTTCGGTGCCGTTCATGATCCGGCTGCTGCTGCCTCGCTGTGCGGACTGGAACCTGAGGATATTCTGCCTGACTACCCCGTGCAGGTCGTCTCCACCGGGCTTGAGTTTCTCATTATTCCAGTCCGGAGCCTGGATCGGATGAAACAGGCGTCGGGCAATGCTGCCGAAATGAAGGCGTATTTCGGCTCGGGCGGAATGCTGCCGATTCTGCTGTTCTGCCCCGAGACCTACGAAGCCGGAAACTCTGTGAACTGCCGTATGTTCGCTGATCTTTTCGGAATTCCTGAAGATCCTGCAACCGGAAGCGCCAACGGCTGTCTGGCGGCCTATCTCTACAAGCACACATTTTTCGGAAAGGGACCCCTGGATATCCGTTCCGAACAGGGCTATGAAATAGACAGAAAATCGATTTTGCATCTGCGTGCCAAGGATGATCAGGGCCGTATCGCCGTTCATGTCGGGGGCAAGGTCTTTCCGGTCGCTGAGGGACGACTGTTGTCGGATGCCCCAAAAAACCACTCAGATGCAATACACAGCCGAAAAGTATTCGAAGAACTGAAGTCCAGGGTTCTCGATAACCGTACATTAATCCAGACTGAAGGCAGAAAAACCGAGAGTCTGAACGGAATATGGAATTTTACAATTGATCAGTATGCGACCAGTATTCGTGCCAGGTGGTATGCTGAAGTTCATGAGCATGACGGTTTTGCAATTCCCCCTGATTATGATTTTGAGGCCTGGGAAGAGGTTCAGGTTCCTTCCTGCTGGAATACCCAAAAACCGGAGTACTTTTGGTATGAAGGTGTGGGGGTGTATACCAGGAAATTCAGTTGCCATGTCGTTCAGGATGAGCGCATTTTTCTGCATTTTGATGGCATTCAGTACAAGGGCTTTGTCTTTCTGAACAAGCAGTATCTTGGTTTTCATGAAGGCGGGTCTACTCCCTTTTCTGTTGAGATTACGGAGTATGTACAGCAAGACAACAGAATATTGGTCGTGGTAGACAACAGCAGAGCGGATGATCAGGTGCCAATGTCGAACACCGACTGGTTCAACTATGGAGGACTGTACCGTGATGTCCAGCTTGTCCGGGTTCCCCGAACCTTCCTGCGATCTGCAGCGCTGTCCCTGGCACCTGGCTCCAACGACCAGTTGCAGCTGCTTGTGGAGTTGGATGGGGAAGTTTTGAATCAAGCGGTGCAGGTTGAAATTCCCGAGCTTGGTATCTCCCGCAGTTTCCATGCAGAGGCAGGTAAGGTCCAGGCTGTTTTCGATGCAGATCCGGAACTATGGACCCCGGAAAATCCCCGGCTGTACCGGGTTGTCTTCTCTACCCCGGATGACCGGATCGAGGAGCATATAGGATTTCGTCGGATAGAAGTCCGCGGCAGAGAGGTTCTGTTGAATGGAAAACCCGTCTTTTTCAGAGGAGTATCCTGTCATGAGGACAGCCTCCGGGGAGGAAAGTACCTCAGTCCGGAGGAAATCCGCCAGGACATGATGACGGCCAGAGAGCTTGGTTGTAACTACATGCGGCTGGCTCATTACCCTCATTCCCGACACGCAGCCAGAATCGCCGATGAGCTGGGACTTATGCTCTGGTCAGAGATTCCGGTGTACTGGAACATAGATTTCGGAAATTCTGTCAGCCTGGAAAATGCATCAAATCAGCTGAAGGAGATGATTCTCCGCGACAGAAACCGTGCCAGCATCGTAATCTGGTCAGTGGGGAACGAGAATCCTGACAGCGATGAACGGCTGCATTTTATGAAGACCCTCGCAGAGCTTGCCCGGGAACTTGACCCGACACGGTTGGTTTCCGCGGCCTGTCTGGGGAATCATGTAGATAACCGGATTGAGGACAGGCTGACTGAATATCTGGATATAATCGGGGTGAATGAATACTACGGCTGGTATGATCCGGACTACCGCAAGCTTCCTGCCTTCTTCCTGAACAGTCAGCCCGATAAACCTGTATTCGTCTGTGAGTTCGGCGGCGGAGCTCTGGCTGGACACCGTGGTTCACGTGATGACTTCTTCACCGAAGACCGGCAGCAGCATATATATGAAACACAGCTCTCGATTCTGGGCAGCACCCCATATGTGCAGGGCATTTCCCCCTGGATACTCCATGATTTTCGCTGTCCCCGGCGCACAAATCGTTATCAGAAGGGTTACAACCGCAAGGGATTGCTGGCCGAGGATAAAAAGACCCGAAAACTGGCCTTTTTTACCCTTCAGGATTTTTATCGCAAACTTGCTGGCTCACAGACCCCGGATATTTCCGGCAGCTTATGAAATTGAACTGGTTTTCACAGCTGGTACTGTCAATCTGTTTTCTTCGAAATTTTCTGGGGCTGAGACCGAAGAGGTGTTCCATGAATAAGAAGAGATGAGTCAGGGAGGATAGGGTTTTTAGTGATTTCAGCGTGAGTTCCGCTTTCGTTGGGTGACATCTGAGGTTGACGAAGGTACATGTATCCCGTACACTTAAACAGTTGCTTAATTGTTATATTGTAAGGAGGCCAGAGCATGCCGGAATCTATTTCTCATGATAAAAGAAACAGCGACATCTGTACCGAATACAGTTTGAGCTGCACGGAGCATGAAGCGGATCTGCGGGGTGCACTGCTGGAGGTCTCCGGGCTTTCCGAGCTTTTCCGGGCTCTTGCAGATGAGACACGTACGAAGATTCTCTACCTGCTTTCGCAGCAGGAGCTATGTGTCTGCGATCTCTCGTATCTGCTGGATATGAGCCTTCCTGCAATATCTCACCATCTACGGCTGCTCAGGACTATGAGACTGGTTCGAGCACGGCGCGATGGTAAGCAGATGTTCTATACACTGGATGATGATCATGTGCTTTCCTTAATCCAGGTCGCCCGCGAGCATTATATCGACGGAAGGTAGACCATGCCGAATCAAACTGAAATGAAGAAATACCGGATACAAGGTCTGGACTGCGCACAGTGCGCCAATAATCTTGAAGTAGCCTTGCAAAAACTCAATGGATTCGAGGGCTCAAGCGTGAGTTTTGCAACAGAAGCAATTCTTATTCCCGCGGACAGACTGGAGGAAGCACGTGCAGAGCTATCAGCTGTTGAACCGGGTGTAAGGATTCTTGATACTGAACAGGCCCAACAGATCGACCGGCAGAACAAGGCCGGTCTTTCAGATGGCGCTGATACCGCGAACAGGCAGCGCAGGATCTGGCATGTTGCTCGTATTGTTCTGGCCATGATACTGGCAGGTATTGGTCTCGTGTACCGACAACACCTCCACGCTACCGCATTTCACAGTGCAGAGTACCTGGTTTTCCTGACTGCATATCTTCTGGTTGGAGCACCGGTTTTGCTGAGTGCAGCGAGAAATATCCGACGCGGCCGGGTCTTTGACGAAATGTTTCTCATGACGGTAGCAACCCTTGGAGCGATACTGATTCATGAACTGGCAGAGGCAGTCGCGGTCATGCTCTTCTATTCTGTCGGTGAATACGTGCAGGATATAGCGGTGGGCAGATCTCGCAGATCAATCTCTGCCTTGATGGATCTACGCCCGGACTCGGCGCGTCTGGTCAGCAGCAATGGCTTGATTGAGCTGTCCCCTGAATCGATAGAAATTGGTGCGGTGCTGGAGGTGCGGCCCGGAGAAAGAGTTCCTCTCGATGGAGAGATCATTCAAGGTGAGTCCCTGGTGAATACCTCGGCACTTACCGGTGAATCTGTTCCGCGTTCGGTATCCACAGGAGACAGCGTGCTTTCCGGATTTGTGAATGATTCTGCTACGATTCGGATTCGGGTGACCAAGCCCTATGCTGAATCATCGGTTGCCCGCATTCTTGAACTCGTGGAAGATGCCGCAGCGAGAAAAGCCCCTACCGAAAAGTTCATTTCCCGCTTCGCTGCAGTCTATACTCCGATTATGGTAGCTATCGCTGCTGCTATTGCCTTTTTGCCGCCACTTCTTCTGCCCGGAGCCGTTCTGGGTGATTGGGTCTATCGGGCTCTGGTGGTGCTTGTCATCTCCTGCCCCTGCGCACTGGTGATTTCTGTGCCCCTGGGCTATTTCGGAGGAATCGGCGGGGCTTCCCGGAGAGGTATTCTCATAAAGGGAGCGAACTACATCGACACCCTGAAGGATGTCACCACAATTGTATTAGACAAGACCGGCACCCTTACCAAGGGTGTTTTCCAGGTAAGCCAGACCGTCCCGCGGAACGGCTTTGATGCCGGGGAGCTATTGAGGCTTGCGGCCACTGCCGAGGCCCACTCAAGTCACCCGATCGCACGGTCAATACGTGGAGCCTATGGACAAAGCCTGGAAGCAGTGGATGACATGGAGGTGAGAGAGGAGAAGGGCTATGGTGTTATTGCCCGGGTCGGCAATCAGGAGATAATGCTGGGCAGTGATCGCCTGCTGCACCGTGAAAACATTGAGCACTCAGACTGTGAAATACCCGGTACAGTTGTGTATGTCGTTATTGACCGGGTATATGCAGGTTATATAGTCATAACAGACGAGTTGAAAGCAGAGGCTGCTGAAGCCATTGCCGATCTCCATACACTCGGGATAAAGCAGGTGCTTATGCTCACTGGTGACAACTCAAATGTTGCCCGTCAGGTGGCTGAGGCTGCCGGAGTCGATTCCTGGTATGCCGAGCTTTTACCCGAAGAAAAAGTTGCGAAGCTGGAAGAGCTGAGCACTCAACTGCCCAAAGGCGAGCGCCTGGCATTCGTAGGGGATGGAATCAACGACGCCCCGGTTCTCATGCGTGCCGATGTCGGTATTGCAATGGGGGCACTCGGCTCCGATGCAGCAATCGAGGCCGCAGACGTGGTTCTTATGGATGATAAGCTGGACGGAATTGCTTCTGCAATTCGTGTCGCACAGCACACACGCATGGTCGTAATGCAGAATATTTCCCTGGCACTGCTGGTGAAAGCGGGGTTTCTGGCTCTCGGAGCCTTCGGCGTCGCCAGCATGTGGGAAGCGGTCATAGCCGATGTAGGAGTCGCCCTGCTGGCGGTCCTCAACGCTACCCGGACTCTGCGCTACTCGAGGCGCTTTTAAGAACGGGTAGACGGTCTTGTTTATACTGCTTTAGTCCTCTGTCCATAACTGAGTGTTCCAGAGTCTGTGCAGAAAATTCTCCCAGGGTAGAATAAGAATGTTATCATCTCCTGGCTTCCGTGGCTCTGGCTCGCGGGAGACCAGAATGTGGCGGTCAGCAATGCCCTCCTGTTGAATTGCCCGCAGTCCACTCAGGTGCTTGCCTGTAATGTGTGTAGCAGCCTTCACTTCGATAGCAATCTGCTTGTTCTTGTCCAGTTCTAGGATAAAATCGACTTCATATTCACCGCGTTGAGTTCTCCAGTACGATAAGCGTGATTTCGGACTGCAGTAGTCAATCCAGGTCTGCAGTTCCAGAAAAATGAAATGCTCAAAGGCATCGCCAAAATCCTTGCTTCCCGGCTCTATTGTCCCAAGTCGTTTGAGAAATCGGGAAACACCGAGATCAAACATATAGAACTTTGACATGGTGGTAAGTTTACGCGTCACCTGTTGGCGCCAGGGCTCCAGTCGGTATGCGATATGGGTGTCATATAGAATCTGAAACCAGGAGCTGATGGTTTGTCTGCTGACACCGGTATCGCTGGCAGTGGCATTCATGTTGATTGTCTGAGTGTTCATTGCCGCTGCGACTTCAAGAAAACGACTGAATTCGGGCAGAGAACGAGCCATACCCTCTGAAGCAATTTCCTCGGAGAGGTAGCGCCCGACATAGGCTGCCAGGTCTTCGTCCACCAGATTGCTGAACCAGTGTGGCGGTAGTAAGCCGCGGTACAGTGCCTTTTCAAGAGAAAAATCAGTAATTTCAGACCAACTTAATGGATGGAGGTTCCGCATTCTGGCTCGGCCTCCCAGGAGATTGGTTCCTTTACGTTTTAGCTGCCGTGCGCTGGAACCGGTGAGCAGAAAGCGTATTTGTCGATTTTCAATAAGCCAATGTACATCCTGAAGGATGTCGGGATGCCGCTGAACTTCATCGATAATAATCAGCGTATCGTGCAGTTTTTTTGCTTCACTTATATGCCGCAATCGTGATGGTTCGCGCTGATAGAGGTAGAAGGTATCCTGTTCGAGAAAATCAACCGTGAGAGCTGGTGTTTCTATGAGCTGATGGCGGATATAGCTAGATTTTCCCGACTGTCGAGGGCCGAGTAGAAAACAGGAGCGATCCGCCAGCAAGTTGTTCATGTCAAGTTTTCGATGCAGGTATGCATTCATGCAAGTAATAATAGCGAATATGTAACATATTCGCAAGTGAGGTCTGCATTTTTACTGGAAACTACTGTGCTGAGCTTTGGTCATGAGAATTTAATCGTATGGTGATCAGCTGTGCAATATCAGAGAAGCGATAGTCAATCGGTTCCAGCCACCTGTTGGTAGTAAGCGCATCAAGAAAATGATCGTCGTACTCTACTGAGTTAATATTTACCCAGTTCTGTCCGCTCAAGGGACTGTTGGCAGTGTTTGCTATCAGGAAATAGCCCGATTCTGATTGTATGCATTCCTCGATTACTGCTTCAAAATCAGCGTGATATACCTTGACCTCGACATCAAGACCCTGGTCGGTATACATCTCTTCCACGCTCTGGATGTCGATTCGCGCTATATCCTGCATACCATTGTTGTATATGGTGAAGTACTTCCCCTGGTTCAGTCTTCCTAAATCTATTCCTGGAATGACTGATATAATTGCTCTGAAGTGAACAAAGAGGAAGTTTCCGAAATTCGCGATAGTTAATGGAGCAAAGGAAATATCCGGAGAACCGTGTTGAATGAGTAGTTCCCGAATCTTCTGGACTTCTGCTATCTGTTCATCATGAATCTCGCTGATATCGCTGTATTCATAGATACTTAGCTGCAGCATATCAATGGGGCGGAAGAAGTTGGCGGTATCTTGCAGTCTGAGATCCGGCTTGTATTCCATGAGAGTTTTAATCTTTTCGTAATCACAGGAGAAAACCAGGTAATGTAGCAGGGACATATTGAAGGCACCAGCTTTGTTTATGTTGTGACCTGATTCGTTCAGCAGCCTGCATGCCGCATCAAAATTTCCGGTAGAAAAATATGCCACTGCCAGATTTACTGACATGCCCTTACTGCTGGTCCAGTTGGCATCCGCTCCCTGCTTCAGCAAGTATTCAAATACCGGATAGTTATCATGGAGCGCAGAAATCATAAGAAGGCTGTAGCCGTGTTCATTACTCAGATTAATATCGATTCCATTCTCTATGAGTTCCTGCATCTGGTCTGCACTTCCGGATGCAGCACGGTCTATGGCATCGAACTCGGATTGAGCATGCACTGATATTGCTCCGATAAGAAACAGAGAAATTAGTAGTGTACGAAAAAATTGCAAAATATGCCTCCTGGTATACGCGAAACACTGTAAGTATAGAGGAAATTGCAGGTAATCGTGCAATTTCCTCATACAATAATCTTTAATCGACTTGGAAGTGCCTACACCAACATGGCAAATCTGCCATGTTATGTTGACGCTTCGCGCAAGAATTTCTCTTGCACTATTTTTGCAATGGTAGTACCTTGGTAGTATCAAGGAAACTGTTATGGTAAAAACAAAAACATTTATGTCAGGTCGTAGCCAAGCGATTCGTCTACCCAAAGAATATCGTTTTAATGAAGAAGAAATTTATATGAATAAAATTGATGATATTCTAGTAATAGTAGAAAAAAATAAACTCTGGGATGTATTTGATCGTTCAGTAAATAATTTTACTGAAGATTTCATGTCAGATCGTGGGATAGAAGTTGCTGATAAAAGAGAAATTTTCTAATGTATTTGTTGGATACAAATATAATTATCTATGTTAAAAATAAATCCAATCAATACGCAAGAGATAGAATTAAAGATGTCAATCCAGCCAATTTAAATATCTCAATTTTTACTCTTTCCGAATTACTGTATGGGTGTGAAAAAAGTAGCGACCCTAAAAAAAATAAAAACACCTTAGTCGAGTTTCTACTTCCATTTAATGTAATTAAATATGATAACCATGATTGTGAAAATTATGGAAAAATAAGAGCATATTTAGAAATTCATGGGCAACCAATTGGAGTCATTGACACTTTTATAGGAAGCATGGCTGTTAGTCGAGATTTAATATTAGTTACAAACAATGTAAAGGAATTTGAAAGAATCCCCGGGATAAAAATTGAAAATTGGGCAGAATCATAACAACGAGTTCGAGCAGACAACTGCTTTGTCACCGAACTTGCATAAGGAATTTTACCACCAACCAGGCTACGCCAGGACGCAATTGCTGAACCGCTGACGGTTGGCCTTGCTTTGCGCGACGGATCGGAAGGGAGCCGCCGGAGGCGGCTGTCACGGGCTGTATTGAGTAGTTAGAAGATGGCACCAAGCCTTACTGCTATGTAGTTTCTCTATCATAGTTTACAGCCAGAAATATAAGCACAAATTACGATAATGATGTATGTTTTTGTAAATAATGATAGAGAAACATTATTTTATAGACTCATGGTGCCATCTTCTAACTACTCAAGCCCGGGACCGGAGCCCTGCAGAGCCGGACCCCCGGTATCCAGGAATAGTATGACCTGGACATGGATAATCCGGGGGGCGCGCCCTGAATATTACTTCAGGTAGAGTTGGCGGACGTCGTCGCGGAATGCCCGTCGGCTGTTGTCCCAGGTGTAGAACATGTGGCCGCCGTCGTAGTATTTGAGGCTGAGCTTGCTGCGCTGTTCATCGGTCAGTTTCATGAGGTGGGTAATGCGTTCGGCGGCGAACCAGGGGGTGACGAGGTCGAATATGCCGTGGCAGATAACGACCTTCATGTCGGGGTTGAGGCTCATGCCGTAACGGAGGTCATCGGTGGCGCCGACCTGGGATTCAAGGGCGTGTTTGCGGGTGTCGATTTTCCAGCTTGTGTTTACGAGCTGGCTGAGCAGATTGTAGTCGCGCTCGGTCTGCAGGCCGATGTGTTTCCGTAGCTGGGTGTTGATCCCGGCGGCGAAGACGCGGCTGACCTGGTGCAGGGTGGGGTCGGGGGCGTCGAGACTGTCGCGGTCGGGGTAGGGGTCGCTGCTGCTGAGGGCGGCGTCGTAGAGCCCAAGGTATTGGTCCTGATCGCGCAGGAGGTTTTTTACGAAATAGTCGATCGCGATGCGTCCGCCTTTCTTTATGAGAGTTTCCCTGGGCAGTCCGATGTAGTCGGCTGCCTGATTGAGGACGCGCTTGCGCTGTTCGGCTCCGAACATATCTCCAGCGGCCAGCACTGGCAGCAGGTCCTGTACGGCGAATCTGGCAGCGCGTTGCATGTAGTCACGCATCGGCTCATCTTTTTGTACCTTGCGTGCCCGGCCGTGTACCCATGCGGCGGCAGCCATGGTCGGGAAGGTATCGAGCCACATGAGGGCATCGTAATCGGATCCGTCCAGCAGGGTGAATTCCAAAGCCGGGGAGATAATTATGGCCCCGGCAAGTCCGACTCCGTAGTCTTTCTGCAGGAGTTTACTCAGTTTGGCTGTTCTGAATCCCCCGTAGCTTTCGCCGGCAAGATACACGGCTGATTCCCAGCGGTGATTTGCGGACAGGTAGCTGCGGATTCCTTCGCAGAGTGATTCGAGGTCACGTTTGAGCTGCCAGTATTCAGATGATTCCTGGTTCCCTGCGCCGGCAGGATCGGCAGACCCGGCAGACCCGGCTGAGTCATTCGAGTCAGCAGTGCGGGAAGCCGCGCTGCTGTTTTCGCTGTTCTTGTCCTGTTTTTTGCTGTCGGAGCCATCGATCATACGGCTGAAACCGGTGCCGATTGGGTCAATAAACACCAGATCGGTGAACTCGAGCCAGGTAGATTCGTTGTCACAAAGCTGGTAGGGCGGAGGCGGTGCCTGTCCGGTTTCTGTGAATTGCCCGCGCTGCGGTCCTAGTGCTCCGAGATGCAGGTAGACCGAGGATGCGCCCGGGCCGCCGTTGAACACGAAGGTCAGTGGGCGGGGAGTTTCGGACTCGGCAACATAGCTTATGTAGAACATTTCAGCCGTGGGCTTTTCGTTTTTCCGGAGAATAATCCAGTCTGCTGTTGCCGTGTATTGTATAGTCCCGCTGTCAGTTTTCATGCTGTGGCTGCTTGATGCACCGCGATTTGTTTTCGATTCCATGCTGATTACCTACCTGTAGTTTGATTGATTAGTGTCTCCATAGTAGGGGGCATTCGGTGTGCCTGCAAGTCTCGAATGCAAAGGCGTGAAACTCCCGCTCATGGATAGCTTGCTGGCCGCACAGGCATCCCATCGCGATTTCATTCTTGCAACCAGAAATACAGATGATTTCGAAGCCTCAGGTATCCAGCTCGTAAATCCATGGCATACAGGTTTGAGTAGTTAGAACTGCTTAGAGCATCTGCTCCCGCTGATGAATCAAGCGCCAGCTCCACCACCAGGTAAAAATTGCGGCACTCCAGTTAACCAATGCAATACCCCACCATACACCATTGACCCCCATTCCAAGGGCAAATGCCAGGAGGGTAAATACACCCAGGGGCGCTCCCAACTGGCGATACAATCCGATCCAGAAAATAGCTCCGGGGCGTTTCAGACCCTGAAGAATTGAATTTGCCTGGAACAGAATGACGTAACTATAAAAGGTAACACTCTGAATACGGAGATACGCTGTTCCCAC
Organism: Spirochaeta dissipatitropha; assembly: GCF_054657935.1. Lineage (NCBI taxonomy): Bacteria > Pseudomonadati > Spirochaetota > Spirochaetia > Spirochaetales > Spirochaetaceae > Spirochaeta > Spirochaeta dissipatitropha. Next base: position 150,842 of record NZ_BAAHXT010000008.1, read on the forward strand.
GGTCATAACATCGGGATTGTCATTAAATATCCCTATAAGCCGATGGCCAAACAGGAAAATGAATGGGTACAGGACCAGGAAAATTCCCAGCCCCGATAGCAGGGTTACCCTGTAGGATTGGCGGATTCTTTCGATTTTTCCGGCTCCATTGCTTTGACCAACCATGGTAGCCAGCGCAATGTTAAGCCCGATAGTTGGTATGAGGGCAATTTGCTCGATCCGAATTGCCGAACCGTAACCCGCTACTGCTGCGGTGCCGAATCGGCCAACGTAGCCGGTTATAACAAAGGTTCCTGCCGCCATTGTTAAAAAACTGAGCATTCCCGGTAGTGCCTGGCCAAGGATTTCTCTGAAAGCTTCTCTCCGGGGAATGAAATCTCCGGGACGGATATCCTTCAGAATTTCAAGGGCCCTTCCTCTTCTGGCAATATAAAAAATACCCCCCGCCTGAACAAGAATAGTGGCAAGGGCAATTCCCCGTACTCCCATTGCAGGAATTATTGTAAATCCCCAGGGATGCCAACCGAACATGAACAATGGATCCAGGCCAACATTCACAAAGAAGCTGACAACCAAAATATTCCGGAAGGTCCTGGTGTCCCCCCTGGCCTGGAGACCGGAATTCCATACCTGATTGAGAACAAAGAAAATTCCACCTGCAATAATTATCCGGGTATACGCCAGGGCAGCATCCTGGGCTTCGGTTCCCCCACCGAGAATGCTGAGGATAGGCCGGAGCGCAAAGAATACCGGAATTGCGAGGATAATGGTAAGGATGAACCCGAATGACAGGGACTGGGCAAGAATCTTCCTGCTCTCGGCTTCTTTTCCGGCACCTAAATAATTAGCAATTAGGGCATTGCTTCCTGAACTTGTACCTATGGCCACCGCCAGCAGGACGCCGAACATGGGGAAACTCAGGGACAGACCGGCGAGGGCTTCGGTTGACAGGGTTCCTGCCCAGTAGGTGTCCACCACGTTGTACATAGTGTTGAAGAAAAATCCTATGCTCGCAGGCAAGGCCATTTTGACCAGCGCTGGTAAAACCGGCCCATGGAGCACATCGAAACGGGATTGGGTTTGCATATATGACAGAATACCTAATATTAGATGAAAAACAAAGAGAAATTGTTGAGCAGTTCGATATATGTCATATTGATTCAGAGGGTATATGAACACAGAGCAGCAGCAACAACACAGTATTCACTTGTCTCGTGACGACATGCAGCATGCGTTGGCTCAGCAGAGCCGTGAGCAGGTGCTCGACTCGCTCGAACAGGAATCAACTCGATGACGTATTCGATTGAAGGAAGCTCGTTTAGATCGCAGCCCCCCTACAGCTCCTCGGTTTTGAATTCGCTGTATCCTTCATAAAAATAGCTCACATCAACGCCCCTTAAAAACAGCGCCCGGTTATTTATTTGATCAGTCAGAGCGGCTTTCAGGAGTATTTTGATTTCTATATCCTTTATCGGGCTTCGCTCCATGGCAGACAGGTATTCCTCTTTATCCACAGCATTCCAGTCAATCACTTGTTGAATTTCGTTTTTCAGAATCTGATCCAGCCAGATGCGGGTTGTACGGCCGTTGCCTTCTCGAAATGGGTGGGCAATGTTCATCTCAACATATTTCTCGATGATTTCATCGAAATTGCCCTGGGGCATGATGTCGATGTGCTTGAGTGACTGCTCCAGGTACATGAGCGGTGCAAAACGAAAATTACCCTTGGCGATATTCTCCTCACGTATTTTACCGGCAAAGTCATAAACGTCCCCGAATAAATAAGCATGAATAAACGCCAGTCCGGCAAAAGTTCCGACTTCTACTGTATTGATATCACCGGAGTCAAAAAGTTGCCTGGCTTTTTGTTTGCTGATTTTTTCTTCTGCTTTGGCCAGTTCTACCTGACTTGTTATGTTGAGTTTGTTCTTCAAAATCATTAAATCTCCTCAATCCCAGCCTATTACTGGGTGATTGACATTCCGAATTATACAACTATTGCAGGAAAATTACCAAATTACGGGAATGTCCTCATACGCAAAAGCTTCATCAGGCTGAATTGACAGAGAACCAGGTATTTACTACTATGGAATTTCAAAGGAGATCATCTGAACATGAGGCAGTAAGCGGGGAAGAACAGACAGATTTCAGCGGCGCGTTCTCTCTGCACACAATTCTGCCGCTCATACCAGCAACCGAAAGGAGCTTATATGAGCATGTTTCAGCTTCAGGTCTCGAACCTTCTATTCCAGTATGATTCCACTTCCGATCCGGTTTTCTCCGGGCTTGATTTCTCGCTTTCTCCGGGTTTTACTGCCCTGGTCGGCAGTAATGGAGCCGGCAAGACCAGCCTGCTACGGCTGATCAGCGGTCAGCTCGTTCCTGCAGGCGGAAGTATTACCGCCCCTGATTCACGGCTCTACTGTCGTCAGACCCTTGAGTGTAAACCAGATTCTCTGGATGATTTTTTCACAGATATGTACAGCGGTGAAAATGCTGCCGGCAAGCTCTTCAGTCTGCTGCATCTTGATCACGACTGGCCATGGCGCTGGGAGAGTCTGAGCTTTGGTGAGCGGAAACGGGCCCAGATTGCAGCAGCGCTGTATGCCGAGCCAGACGTGCTGCTGCTTGATGAACCGACCAATCATCTGGATGAGCGTGGACTCGGGATTCTGCTTGATGGCCTGCGGGAGTATAAAGGAATCGCTTTGATTGTCAGCCATGATCGGGATTTTCTTGATAATCTCTGCAGCGCGACTTTGTTTCTTGAGCATGGGAAGGCAGTGCTGCGACCGGGCAGTTTGAGCCAGGGACTCGAGCAGAAGCAACGTGAAGATGAGACGGCACGGCGTGGCTATGAGCAGCAGCGTCAGGAAGTAAAGCGTCTCCAGCGGCAGGCCCAGCTGCAGAAGGAAAAAGCAGATCAGCATCAGAAGGATTTCTCGAAACATGGGCTTGCGCCAAAGGATCACGATGCCAAATCCCGTATCGATGGACTACGGATAAGCGGTAAGGATGTGCTCGGCGGTAAGCTGAGCAAGCGCATTGCAAACAGGGCAGATGCAGCCGTAGCTGACCTGCAGCAACGCTCCCGACCGGTTGCCCGCAAGCTTGGTGTTACCCTCTCGGCACATGAGAGCGGCAAACGCTTTCTGCTGCAGCAGGAGGCGGGCAGGCTCCAGCTCTCGGACCTGAAGCATCTGGAGTTTCCCGATCTCGCGATCCGTCCCGGAGACAGAATTGCCTTGAATGGTGAAAATGGCTGCGGGAAAACCAGCCTGATTCGCTGTTTGTTTCCATTCGCAGCTGGTGAGACAGCTGGCGTGGCCGGGGCAGGCCAAACCACCGGATCGACCGCGGCAAAGGGAGCAGCCTCGACCGTCAACACCTTGTTTCTTCCCCAGGAATTACCGCTTGAGAGTGTGGCAATGCTCGATTCAGCTATGACTGCAATGGACGACAAATCCAGGGGAGATCTGCTCGCGTACTATTCCCGCTTGAATGGTGAGCCTGCAGGTATCGGTAGCATCCGGTACCTGAGTTCAGGGGAGCTCCGAAAGCTGTATCTATCCTGGGGACTGCAGCGTGAATGTGAACTGATTATTCTTGATGAGCCTACAAATCATCTGGATCTTCCGTCGCGCATGGCCTTGGAAGATGCCCTTCAGAACTGGCCGGGAGCATTATTGCTCGTTTCCCATGACCGGGCATTCAGGGAAAGTCTATGCAGCCTGAGTTGGTATATTTCCGGCAGTACAGAAGGTACGAACAAACTCCAGCAGTTCAAGATGTGCGCCAAAATAAAGTAGCACTATGAAGTGCGGGCATGTCAAAAATCTCTAATCGACTTGGAAGCGCCTACACCAACATGGCAGATCTGCCATGTTGGTGTAGATACTCACACGGGACATAGAGATTTTTGATTTTTTACAACACAAGCCTTCATGTACAGGCGCATTCCTTGAATTGCTGAACAAACTGACAGTCGGGAATCAGCCCTTGATTGCATAATCAATCAAGGGCTGAATACTGTCGCGCTTCAGAAAATTGATGTCCTTTCCATAGGTTGCGATTATGCCACGGGCATCGGCTGAGCGCTCGGCAGCGGGAATCCCCTCGAGCTTCATTTTGAGCAGGAACATCATAAGTCGGTGCAGCGGCCGCATAGACGAATAGTTCAGACCGCCACGTAGATGAAACAACCGTATATGCTGCTGCATTTCCGCGTCAAGATTGGCTTCGGTAACGGCCTTCAGTGTCTCATCGTTGTTGAATGCTGCGCCGACGCTGAAAACAATCAGTTTTTTTGATTTCAGGGCTGGATAGTGTTTTTCCAGGAAGTCCTTGCAGAGCATCCCCCGGCCATAGAGCCAACCGCCGAAGACAAGACATTCATAGGCCTGCAGCTGCGCTGTTTTCAGCTGTTTCTCATGCTTCAGATCATAGAGGTCTGCATTCAAGGCTTCCGCAATCCATTCCGCATACTGCCGGGTTGTTCCGTAGTGAGATTTGTAGACTACTGCTGTTTTACTCTGTATGGCTGACTGCCTTTTCAACTGCCCGTTCTATTGCTTTCAGAATGACATTGCTGCTGGAGGTAGCCCCGCTTATAGCATCTACCCTGGTGTCCTGTTCTGCAATTACTCGTTCTACAATTGATTCTGCTGCACTGCCGCGTCCATTATCGTGCCGGATAATCTCGATATTGGTGATTGAGTGACTCATAATCTGCACCAGAACCTCCGCGCTGACAGGAAATGCTTCGTGTATGCCTTCCCAGTGACCGTTCTGTGCACTTGATAAATCAATTCCGTTCAGTTCGACTTCAATCGTACCGCAGCCGGTGAGGGTGATTGCAATTGCCGCAATCAACAGTGTAACCGCTATGGCTGGTGTTGTTCTTTTCTGTGATTGTTTCATTTCCCGTTTTCTCCTCGTAGTTTTTGTATGTTTTGATCCAGGGCTCTGAGTGTTTCCAGGCTCCGGTGAATCGATTCAGGATTGATTCCGCTGAACAGACGATCCAGAAATTCCATGTCCATGGACCTACGTTCGGACCAGTACGTCCGGCAATAATCGGTCTGCGATAATCGAATAATTCTGTTATCCCGGGGATCCTTATTGATGCTCAGGAAGCCGCGCTGCTCAAGTTTGAGTGCAAGCTGCTTTATGTTTTGCCGGGAACTCCCGACGACCGGAACCAGATCACTCAGACTCGGTTGCTCCGGTTCGAAGCGGCCTACGCAGGCAATCAGAAACCATTGCTTTGTGGTTACTCCATCGAGATGTCGGTCTCCAATTGTCTGGAGGTGGTTGGCAGTGGCGAAGAGCCGGGCAAATAGTTCGTTGCGTGGCACATGAGCTTCATGATTCTGCATAAAGGGTAATATGTTACTTTATTTTCGTTGTTGCAAGCCCTCACTATTACAGGTCCTTCTGTACTATGCTGATTCTTGCTATTTAAGCAGTTCTCTGCTTGACCTTGTCCGCTAGTTTACATAGCATTATAACTGGAAATGAACCTGGATTATCGGAGATACTTCTATGAAAAAACCGCCCCTGGTGATCGGTTGGCGCGAGATTGTGTCGCTTCCCGACCTTGGACTTGATTTATTCCAGGCGAAAATTGATACCGGGGCCAGGACGACAGCCCTGCATGCTCTGGATGTGGAGCCTTTTGAAAAAGACGGTCGACAGTGGGTTCGGTTTCGACCACCTTCACTGGGACACGATGCACCGGATTTCTGCGAGGCTCCTCTGGCAGATCGGCGTGCAGTCAAGAATACCAGTGGAATTCCGGAAAAACGCTTTATTATAAAGACACATCTGCATCTTGCAGACCGTAATTACATTATCGAGATTTCTCTGGCAGACCGGGGAGATATGAAATACCCTATGATTATTGGCCGGACGGCGATCTCGGGACACAGACTGCTGGTGGATTGCAGTCATTCGTGGTTAACCGAGCCGCGAACATCGGCGAGACAAGGAGTGCATCATTAAAATTGCAATGCTTGCAAGGAACGCGAATCTGTATTCACATGTTCGGCTGAAAGAGGCTGCGCTGGCACGTGGTCATGAATTTGACATAATCAATACTACCCAGTGCTATATTAATATAGCCTCCCGCAGGCCGGAAATATATTATAACGGGCAGAAACTGCCGCTCTATGATGCGGTCATTCCCCGTATCGGTGCATCGGTTACATTTTATGGAACTGCTGTTCTGCGTCAGTTTGAAATGATGGGGGTATACCCTGTCAACGAGAGTGTGGCAATCAGCCGTTCCCGCGACAAGCTGCGTTCCATGCAGCTTATGGCCCGTGATGGAATTGGACTGCCGGTGACCACCTTCGCCTATGATCCGAAGCATACCGAAGAGGTTGTCAAGATTGCCGGTGGTGCGCCCTTGGTCATCAAACTCCTTGAAGGCACACAGGGGATCGGAGTGGTGCTTGCTGACTCGGACCGCTCGGCAAAATCAGTAATCGAGGCATTTCGAGGGGCTAATATAAATATTCTGGTGCAGGAGTTTATAAAGGAAGCCGGCGGCTCCGACATCCGGGCGTTTGTAGTCGGCGATAAGGTAGTTGCTGCCATGAAACGCAGCGGAGCTGAGGGCGAATTCCGTTCGAACCTTCACCGCGGAGGTACCGCAGAACAGGTGAAAATCGGGCCTGAAGAAAGACTGACTGCTGTGCGGGCTGCCAAGACCATGGGACTGAATGTCTGTGGTGTAGATATGCTGCGTTCGAATCATGGTCCGGTAGTAATGGAGGTCAACTCCTCACCCGGTCTTGAAGGCGTTGAAAAGGCTACCGGGAAGGATATTGCTGGACTCATAATACAGTACATAGAAAAGAATGCGGTGCCCGGGAAGACCAAAGCCAGAGGAAAAGGTTGATGTCGGAGAGTGGCGAGCCCGAGACTCGCCGGACCGGGCTGAGGGCTGCCGCAACCCGGAGGCATCCGGAACGTGAATCATTTGTTATCGGTGGTGTTGAGGTTGCACCCGGAACCCGCCAAACCGTGAATCTTCCTGTCAGCATGCTCTCGGACCATACGCCGGTTACCATGTCGGTGCATGTTATTCATGGCCGAAAACCGGGGCCTGTGGTATTTGTCAGTGCCGGAATACATGGCGATGAGGTGATTGGGGTAGAAATAATCCGCAGACTGCTGAAGCAGCCGACCACGGGGAAGCTTGCTGGAACCCTGCTGGCAGTACCAATTGTGAATGCCTTCGGATTCATGAACCAATCCAGATATCTACCGGACCGCCGCGACTTGAACCGGACATTTCCCGGTTCAGCCGGGGGTTCACTGGCGGCTCGTCTCGCGCATCTGTTTCTCAGTGAAATCGTTGAGCGCTGTGAGCTTGGAATCGATCTGCATTCTGCAGCTGTACATCGTAGTAATTTTCCTCAGATCAGGGTGTCTCCCGGGAACCCCGAAGCTCTCAGGCTGGCCAGTGTCTTCGGTGCGCCGGTAATTCTGCGTTCTCCGGTGCGTGAGGGGTCTCTTCGTCAGGTTGCACGGGAGCGTGGAATCGAAATCCTGTTGTACGAAGCCGGCGAGGGCCTGCGCTTCGACGAGATGGCTGTTCGCGCTGGAGTATCCGGAATTCTCAGGGTGCTTCAGGACCGAGGCATGCTCGGGGCCAAGGGTGTTGCTCGCGCCCGGCGGGAGCCTCTCCTCTGTACCTCCAGCAGCTGGGTACGCGCACCGCAGGGAGGCCTGCTGCGAACCTATCGCAGCGATGGTGATGTCGTCAGCGAGGGGGATGTTCTGGCTACGGTTTCAGATCCCTTCGGGGAAGTCGAGGCGGATGTAGCAGCGCCCTATGAGGGAATAATAATCGGTCGGGCAGTTCTGCCGGTGGTTAACGAGGGCAATGCGCTCTTTCATATTGCCCAGCTTGAGAAAATGCGGGGGGCCGAAGCCACTGTCGAAGCCCTCAATCAGCAGCTTGAAATCGATCCTCTTTTTGATGAGGATGAGATTATTTAAGAAGAGGAAACTGCCAGATTCTGTGCCCTGTCTACAGAAGATTTTTTCACGATTTAAGCTCGGTTTAAGGTATGAGGCCTATGCTTCCAGTAAATGAATGTTACTGGAGGTAATATGAAAAATGTATTCAAGGGTTTGTCGGCTGCAGCCTTCATATCGGCAGTATTTCTGATGGTTGCCAGCTGCGGATTATTTCCGTCGTCGGTTCCGCAGATAGATGTATTCCGTGTACTGAATGGGAACACCTGGGTTTCTGCGGGTGAAAGCCTTGAAATAGGCATTGGTGTGGAACTCAAAAACTTTGCTGTCAATGCGAAAATTGCCAGAGAAGATGGCAGCTCAGCTTCCGACACCGGTGGGGTTATCCAGGTATGGGTAGAAGGTGAGTCAACACATCGATTTTCCCAGCGCTTTGATGGAACAATCGAAGAAGTAATTAACCGTCAACAGGGAGTCAGCTTTACCGAAGAAGGTACCTACAAACTTTTCGGACGCGTAGTAGCAGATAACGGAAGCGAAGTTGACTCAAAGGCAATTACCGTTACTGTTCTTGCTCCGCTTATGTCCGACCTGATATTTGAGACAACAACTAATTTGCCGAGTAATGGTTTTGCCGGAAACAGTCTGAAGTGGACACTCAATTCAGACCATGATGATGCGGACAAGGTATCCGGATTCAAAATTGGATTCAAACGTGAGGGTCGAGCCGCTTTTGCGGGATTTGGCCTTTCCCATGGAGAGCCTGCTACCTGGGAAATAATCAGAGAAAGTAACAGTCTTTTAAGCCGCAGTGGAAATGAGTACAGCCTGAATGTTAACCTCGCTGAGACTTATGCTGATGATGACAATGTTTACTGGCAGACTGATAACAGAAGTATTTCGTACAAGGTGATTGCTGTAGATGCAGAGGGTGATGAAATTATGACCATTTATGGTCAGAAAAAACTTCAGCTTTTTGACAGGATCAGAGTGGTAGAAGCACGTCGGGACGGTACCAGTATGATTCTTCGTTTTACCGGCTCCTCTCTGGCAACTCATTTCGAGCTGGAGGTTAACCTGCATGCCAATACAGGCTATACCTATGTCTTCAATGCCACTGGCAATAACAAGTTAGTAAGGGCGAGATCCGATTTTGATTCAATCCGGGAAAGTGATTGGCAAAATAAGCCTTCTTCCAAGACCTCTTACATGTACCAGATTATTCTGAACAATGTGCCTGTCAGCGATAACTGGAACGATCGGAGCACATTCAGGGTTACCCCCGGAAAATCTGCAAGTGATCTGTACAGCACTGGATCCAATTCGGCCCTGGCAAGATAGACCGGGTTTCTCCCATAACGCCGGCCCTTCGGGGCCGGTTTTTTTTGGCCATATCAGGTTTTTTTACAGTCATGAGCTATACTACCTGTACTATGATTTATTCAGCACAGCGTACGTTCCGCTTTTTCAGGGCCTACATAAAATCGATGCGCCTGTACTACTCCTTTGTCACCGGTCTGGTCGGATGGCTGGGGGTTTCCTATTATCATTACCTTGCCGGTCATGGCGATTATGGTATGGAGGCACCTGGACTGCCTCGGCTTCTGGTAATACTGTTTCTGCTTTTTATTGCCTGGGGAATCAATCAGATTATCAATGATTATCTTGGCCTGGCTGAAGATAGGGTGAATGCCCCCCAGCGGCCGATGGTGAGCGGTGAACTTTCACATGGCTGGGCGCTTTTACTTTCGGGTCTGCTTCTTGCCGGCGGTATGCTGATTACTGCGTTGTTTCTGAATCCCTGGGCTCTGCTGCCACTGACGGCTGGCGTGCTCCTGAATGTGCTGTATGAATACGCCAAGGCATGGGGAATCTGGGGGAATCTGGTATTCGGCCTGTCTATAAGCTGCGGTACTCTGTACGGCTTTATGGCATGCGGACCGGTACCGAGTCAGGCATTCACCAGAACCTGGATCAGCGTTCTGGCACTGGCTGTTCTGAACAATGCAGTCATGACCTATTACACCTATTTCAAGGATTATGAGGGTGATTCTGAAGCCGGTAAACATACCCTGGTGGTTCGGCTCGGCTTGAATCGGGCGCGTAAACTGGCTGCTGTACTGGGCTTTCTCCCGGGAGCTGCATTCTTTCTGCTGACAGGGGTGGGGTTAATTGCTGTTCCCCTGAACCCGGTTTTTCTTTTCCTGATTTCGCTGACGATTTTCCTTCAGATCTGGAACGGTCTCAATTTTTCCCGGCATCCTCATGGGGCTTCAGCCTACCGGCACCTGGAAGGGAATTTTCGTGCATATACCTGTGTATTCGCCGCATTTATTGCGCTCTTTACCCCACATATCGCCATGCAGGTTTTCATTGTGACCTATATTATGGTCGGTTTTCTGTTCAGCCTGCATAAAAACCCGAGGGCTTGAGATGAAACTCTTCGAGCCTCTCAATATCGGGCGGTTAGAACTACCCAACCGAATCATTCGTACGGCCACTTTCGAAGGTATGGCCGATCCGGAGGGAAATCCTGGTTCTGTTTATATTGATTTCTATCGCCGTTTGGCTGCTGCTGATATAGGGCTGATTATCTGCGGTTTCGCATTTGTCTCTTCCGACGGAAGGGCCATGCAGCCCGGACAGGCCGGAATCGCAGATGACAGCTCGATTCCATACTGGACCAGGCTTTGCTCGGAGGTTCACGCAGCCGGGGGCAGGATTGCCCTGCAGCTGGCTCATGCAGGGAGGCAGACCTCGGCGGCTTCGTTGCCCCGGGGGCTGGTTCGGGGAATTTCCGGAAAACGAAGCCCTTATTTCCGCAGCCGGCCCCGTGCATACAGCACAGATGAACTGCATCGGGTTGCTGGTGATTTTGCGAGGGCGGCTGATAGAGCCAGAAAGGCCGGCTTTGACGCGGTACAGCTGCACGCGGCCCACGGTTACTTGCTGCACCAGTCCCTGCATCCCGGTATAAACACCCGAAAGGATGAATACGGGGTTGATCACAACAGCGGCATCGGAACAGGCCTTCTTGAAGAGGTGATTTCAGAAACCCGGAAACTGTGTGGGCCGGAATTTCCTGTGCTGGTAAAAATCAGTGCAGATGATGATCTTCCCGGTGGGGCAGGAGCGACAGGATTCGAGGTACTGATTCGCTTTCTTGACCAGCAGCCAGTAGATGGCATCGAAATCAGTTATGGAAGCATGGAGATGCCGCTGAATATTTTTCGCGGGGATGCTCCGCTCGATCTGATCCTGGATCATAATCCCCGTTATCGATTGCAAGGTGCGCTCAAGCGCCGGCTCTGGAAGCTTATCGCGGCACCAGTTCTGCGCAAGAAAATTCTGCCCTTCAGACCAGCCTGGAATCTGGATTATGCACGGCAGGCCCGAAAGCTCACCGGAAAGACAATAATTTCTGTAGGCGGCTTCAGACATGGGCGTGAAATGGAAAAAGCCCTGGTCGAGGAGTCCTGCGATTCGATCGGTGTCTGTCGACCCTTTATCTGCGAGCCGGATTTTGCAGTAAAACTGAAAGAAAGATCCGCAAATTATCGTTCGAAATGTACGAACTGCAATTTTTGCGCTATTCTATGTGATACACATGAGGTAAGCCGGTGCAGTCGGAGGCAGGTATGAATCTCGAAGAAAAAGTTCTGGAAATTGTGGCTGAGAACAGTCACAACAAGGACGTCCCGGTCACTCTGGATTCGCGTTTTAACGAGGATCTTGGAATTGATTCTTTCAGTACGATCATGATTCTGAACTCGATTGAGGATGAATATGATTTCAATCTGGACACTGCCCTGCTCAAAGGCGTAACGACCGCCAGGGACGTAGTCGCCATGCTGAAGGAGCATTTTCCCGAGCTTGGAGATCAATAGTGTCAATCCAGGATTTTTATGCCCGGCATGAGCAGGATTATTCATTAGGTGTACATACCGATGGCTTCAATCCCTTTTATCAGCAGCTGGAGGGCGGACTCACAGATCCTGTCAGAATCGGGGGGCGGGATTTCATCAATCTGGCAGCCAACAACTATCTCGGGTTGGCTGCAGACTCCCGGGTGCTCTCGGCTATGAAGCATAGTATAGATCTATATGGCGCCTCACTTTGCGGGACTCCAATTGCAACCGGCTGCTTCACTGAATTTCGCAGACTCGAGAAGAGACTCGCCGCATTTGTCGGACTTGAGGATGCTATTCTGCTGCCCTCATGTTATCAGGCCAACAATGGCCTGTTCAGGGCAATAGCAGGGGAGGAAGACGCCATTCTGGTGGATCAGTATGCCCATTCATCGCTTATTGAAGGTCTTCGGATGCCCGGAGCAAAGGTAAGGCCTTTCCTGCATAATAATCGCGATTCACTCGAGAGAAATCTTGAAATGGCACGCGCTCACCGACAGGTCTTTGTGGTCAGTGAATCGGTGTTCTCCACTGAAGGCTCAATCGCTCCCTTCCAGGATATAGTAGAACTCTGCAGGAAATACTCAGCGGTTCCGGTTATTGATGATTCACATGGTATTGGCGTCTTAGGCAGCAGCGGCAGGGGGATTCTCGAGCACTCAGGAATCAGTGAATATGAGGGAGTTTATACCGCATCTCTGGGTAAGGCACTGGCCTGCTCCGGGGGTATGATTGCCGGAAAGAAGTCTCTAATCGATTATCTTCGTTACAACTGCAGTCAGCTCATTTATTCTACAGCCCTGCCGCCGGCAATCATCGGTGGACTGCATGCTGTACTCGATATTATAGAGACCGATTTTTCTGCACTTTCAGCGCGCATGTGGCAGCATAGATCCTGCCTGATTGAGGCTCTGCAGTCAGCAGATTTGCCTCTGGCATACGGTGATGCACCAATAACATCGATTGATGCAGGGGGGGATGCAGAAACATTGCTGCTGACCCGGCAGCTTTTCGATAAGGGAATACTGGCAACTCCATTTATCTATCCTTCTGTCCCGAGAGGAAAAGGCCGGGTACGTCTGATTGCCGGCGCAAACCTGTCTGATGCCTCGGTTCAGCAAGCTGCTGCTGTGCTCTCGTCATTGCAGATTCCGGAACTCTGAATGTCCTGCTTTCTGCTGATGAATCCTGGATCCCGGCACGGGAGCAGTGCCCGTCTCTTTTCACGGATCCACCGCTATGCCCGGGAGGCCGGACTCTTATATGATTACGCGATCAGTAAAAGCCTGGATGATGTCAGCGTTCTTGCAGAACAGGCGCAGCGGCAGGGCTATGATATTATTGTAGCGGTGGGGGGTGACGGGACCATAAACCGGGTGCTAAGCAGCTTTTACAATGAGGAAGGCCGGAGCATTTCTGCTGCTGTAATGGGCGTGATCTACACTGGTACCAGCCCTGATTTCTGCCGGAGTTACGGCATACCGCTGGATATCCGGGCTGCGGTGCAGCTTATTGTTGACACCGCTGTGGCGGAAGAAAGCTCAAAAGGCTCTCCTGAGATATCTCCACTGCTTTCAATGCTGCCGGGACTGGTGATTTACAACAGCCGCCCGGTTACTGGAACATTCGCCGCGGACAGGAGTTTTGACCGGAGTTCCTGTTTTGGCTGTTGCGTCAATGTTGGAATCGGCCCAGCACTGGCGGAAGCCGCAAACTCTGGTATTCGCGGGCGGATCGGGGATAAGGCAGGCACTTTTGCTTCGCTAATTCGTGTCCTCAGGCGCTATATGCCGGGTTCCTGTGAACTGGATATAATTGATCATGCCGGCCGCTTGAGTAAGCAGATCTGTCATGAAGTCTACAGTATTTCGGCCGGTCGCAGCCGCTATATCGCTTCGGGAATCAAGGTATATGATGGCTACCCCGGGGCCGGAATAAAGGTTTCAGAACCGGGGCTCTACCTCATGAGAATTACTCGGGGCCGGGACTGGAATCTACTTCGAGGGCTCTGCTGGATCTATTCCGGCTGCAGGAAAAATTCCACGGAATCGTTTATACTGGAGCTTTGCAGGGAAATTTCTGTCTCGGTCAGTGAAGAATCGATCGGGCAGACAATTGAGTTTGATGGTGACTGTCGCGGATTTCTGCCTTGTAAAATCAGCACGGTGGAAGAGCCGCTGAAACTTATAAGCAGGAGCACCGAGCCGCAGCAAAGAGAGTCAGGAAACAGGAAATGAGCAGAGAAGAGAATTTGATTCGGGACATGCATAGCATACTCAGCGAGGCATCGCGCAGGCGCAAGGACAGAGCTGCAGTGTTCACTGCTGATGCCGAATCCTTCATGATAGAGAAGCCATGCCGAATGCTCAGCAATATCGACGAATTCTCGGGTGAAGACTGCTTCCGTGAGGATTCTGCATACAATCTCGGCTGGAACACTGCTGCCGGTGCAATCTCCGATATTCACGCTTCGGGTGGGCATGTCAGATTTCTCAGCCATGCGCTTACCATATCCAGCAAATGGAGCCGGGACTACTGTCTTGATTTTGTACGCGGTACTGCGGATGTACTGCGTGAATGCGGTGCCGATTTCCTCGGCGGCGATTTCGGCATTGCCGATGAATGGCGCTGTTGTGTGTCTGTTATTGGTGTAGCAGAGGAGCGGCATGTTCTGAGAAACGGCGGAAAGCCAGGAGATATTCTCTACACAAGCTCTCCCTTCGGAGCGGGCAATCTCGAGGCTTATATTCAGCATTTCGGCGGAACCTCGTTAAGCATCCGGGCGGCGGGGCTGTGGCACCTGCACATTCCGCTGCGCACCGAAACCGCCAAACTCATCGCCCGCTATGCCTCTGCCGCCATTGACAGCAGTGATGGCGGCTATAATGCAGTAGATATGCTGGCCAGACAATCCGGAACCGGCTTCATGCTGAAAGATATACCCATAATCCGGCCGGGACGCTGGGCAGCACGGATCAAGAAAATACCTGAGCTACTGCTGTTTTTCGGTGAAGCAGGGGAATTCGAGCTGGTTTTTGCAGTACCTCCAGAACAGGATCGAAACTTCCGCCGCGATGCTGAACACCATGATTGTCCATTCATCCGGATTGGTGTGCTGGCAGATCCCGGTACAAAACAACTTGATTACAAGGGACACAGCTATGACATGAGTACTTTTGAAATCCGCGGCCGTGACTATGCCGACCGTGCTGTGTATCTGCGGCGTCTGGCTGACTGGCTGAATGGATAAAGTATTTTCAGTCCGGGTGTAGCAACCGAGGAGAACTAAATGGGCAGCAGGAGAAGAGTGGTAATAAGCGGCATTGGTCCGGTCAGTTCGCTTGGAAGCGGACGCAAAGATTTCCAGGACAATATTCTGGCAATGGGGTTAAGACCGAAGCCTATACCAGCTGACTATGAAGATAGGTATCATTTTCAATCGAGATTCAAGGTGCCTCTGCCTGAATCAGGCTTTGATTCCTGCGGCTTCCCTCCTGCAATCGGAAAAATAATGGATGGCTATTCGCGGCTGGCTGTCGAGGCTGCCGTACTTGCCGTTCTTGATGCCGGTCTTGAACTGGAAGCGGGAGAGCAGTATCTGCATGCAAAGACCCTGGGCGATTGCGGGGTGCTGCTGGGCTGCGGAGTCAGTAATCTCGAGGCTGCATTCACTGCCTATCGGGCGCATCATCCTGAACTAATCGATTCGACCCTATCAGATGTACCGGTCTCAAAAGCGTCCCGCTTTCCGCTTATGACAGCCATGAACGTCATGGCAAACTCACCTGCAGCCTGGATATCGATTCTGCTTGAGCTCGGTGGAGAGTGCTCCAGCCTGAATACCGCCTGTGCATCCGGTACCTGTGCAATCGGTGAGGCCTTCCGTAAGATTCGAGACGGCTATGCAGATACTTTTCTGGCTGGCGGGGCAGAGTATTTCCCGGATGAAGATGGTGGAATCATGCGATCGTTCGATGTGCTCGGCACCCTGACCCGAGCGAAGGATGGAAACCCGCGGCCCTTCTGTACAGACCGCAGCGGATTTCTCTTTACCGGTGGTGGGGCCTGCATGCTGCTGCTTGAAGAGCTCGAGCATGCCCGCCGACGCGGAGCAGACATATACTGTGAGATCACTGATTATCAGTCCAATTCAGATGCCTGGAACATCGTCAAGATTGGCCGGAACGGTGACCGCATCCGCGAACTCTATCGCCGATTGCTGCAGGCCCGGAACGCTCCCCCTGATTATATCAATGCCCATGGAACCGGAACCGAGCTGAATGACAGCCTTGAGGCAGAAATCATTCGGGATGTGTTCGGGTCCGCTGACAAGCAGCCGCTGATAAACTCGACCAAGGGACTGCTCGGTCATACCATTGCAGCCAGTGGAGCATTTGAGGCCGCTGTGACAGCAATCTCCATTCATGAAGGCATCGTGCACGGGAATCATATAAGCGAAGCACTACCCGATCTGAATCTCAGTCCCGAATCCAGAGAACTGAATATCCGCTCTGCTTTCTCCTTCAGCTACGGCTTTGGTGGGCATAATGCCGGTCTCGGATTCTCGTCTCTGGAGGACAGATGACAGTCTGCATTAGCGGAGCAGCCGGCCTGGCAGGAAGTCACGCTGCCGGGCACTTTCTTACACAGGGAATCGATGTTATTGCCCTTGAGCGGCATCCGGGGTCTGCTGCATTTCTCGCGGAAGGTGGTGCGCAGGGACTTCAGATTCGCTGCGCCGACATTCTGGATTTTCCAGGTCTTGTGCAGGCCATGCAGGGAGCCGACTCGGTAGTTCACTGCGCTGCGCTTGCCTCCGACTGGGCACCTGCCTCCCGCCTGAATCGAATCAATGTAGAAGGAAGTCTGAATGTGCTTCGTGCCGCTCTTGAACTTGGAATCACAAATGTCATTATTACCGGATCGGTGTCCTCCTATGGGGAAGAGAACTTCAGCCAGGCAAAGAGTGAAAACTCACCCTATAAACCGAAGACCTCCTACTTCTGTGAGCGATTTCTGCCTTCAGCAATGAATCATTACCGGGTATCCAAAGCCGAGTGCACCCGCCGCTGCATGAATTTTGCCGGGGAGCATGGACTGAATCTTGTGGTAATCGAGCCGGTATGGATTTTTGGTGAGCGCGAGTTTCATTCTGGTTTCTATGACTATATGAAAGCCGTGGCAGATGGAAACCGCTTGGTACCAGGCAGCCGGCGAAATCATTTTCCGGTTATCTATGCAGGGGATCTTGCCCGGGCGTATTATCTTGCCTGGGAGAAACAGCAGCAGAATAAGCTAAGCGGACAGCATAGAATCATTATCGGGAACAGCGAAACCCCGCTCATGGCTGATTTGTATGATCTATTCCTGGAGACAGCTGGACTCGGATCAGTTCATCGACTGCCGAAGTTTCTTGTGTATCCCGTGGGTTTTCTGCTCGAGCTGCTGTATGTTGTATTAAGGAAAGAAAGCGCTCCACTGCTGACCCGTGCACGGGTAAATATGATGTACGACAACAATGAATTCTGTGTTGACAAGGCCCGTGAGCTGCTCGGATTCTCGAATGGCACCCCGCTTGACCAGGCAGTGCAGAGGACTGTCGACTGGTATATACAGCAGGGTCTGCTGCCGCAAGCCGGAGTACGAAATACTGTCCGGGGCAAGGAGAGTCACAATGATTCGTGACAATAATAAAAGTCAGGATATCCATAAGATTCAGGGCTTTCGAAGCCTATACGGCATCCGGCGGCGGCTCCTGAAAATACGGGTGATCCTTGGTGTTTTTTTTCATTTTCTCCCTCTGATGCTGCGCGGCAGGCTCAGCCCGAGGCGCTTTACGGCGTTTTCCCGGCGCATGCTGCTGTTCTTGCGCATAATCGATCACAACAAGTTTGCTGTAATGGGCGGCGGCAGCACTGGTGTTGCCGGCAGCGCAAGCTCTGGATCCGGGGCTCGTCTCGAGCTCTACCTGCCCTCATACCCAAGCCGGGCCTTCTTCCATGCCGCAGAGAAATTCCTTGAGTTCGATGATATGTTTCCCTGCACCACAGTGCTGCTTTCCATTACATCAGCCTGTAAGTTTGCCTGTCCGCATTGTTACCAGCGCCTGGACAAGGGACAGGACATGGACATAGAGCGGCTGGTCGAGATTGCAAGGCATCTGCAGAACAGCGGGGTGGCGTTTTTCAACATAGAGGGAGGGGATCCCTTTCTGAAATTCGACCGGCTCACCAGGCTCTGTGCAGCTATCGACGACCGTTCGGAGATCTGGATTAACACAACCGGCGAGGGCTTGACAGTCGGTCGGCTGACCGATCTGAAGAGCTATCCCGTGACCGCCCTCATGTTCTCCCTGCGGGCCGCCGACCGGGAAGGTTTCGCACGCTGTATGGGATCGGACCGAGGCTGGGATCTAACCCGGGAAGGAATCAGACTCTGCCGGGAGGCCGGGCTGATTGCCGCCGCCAACTCATGTCTATCCAGAGACGACTTCTACAATGGAACCTTCGAAAAAGTCATGAACCTGGCCCGCGACTGGGGAATCAGCATACTACAGCTGATTCACCCCAAGCCTGCCGGCGCCTGGCTGGTGGACGGTCCGCAGCGCTTCAGCCAGGACGATCTCACGCATGCCAAAGAACTGGTGACGCGTTATAACCAGCACCCCGATTACCGTGATTACCCCCCGATCTCTGCCCAGCTGATCGAGGAAAGTTCTGAAGTCTTCGGCTGTACAGCCGGCGGAACTGATCGGTTTTATATCAATGCCAAGGGTGATGTGCAGCCCTGCGAATTCCTGAACATAAGCTACGGGAATGTTCTCGAGGAGGATTTTGCACGGATCTATGCCCGCATGCGCAGCGATTTCAGTCAGCCCGGAACGGCCTGGCTCTGCGAGCAGTGCAGCCCCGGCATCCGGGAACTATATCTTGAGGAAAACCGGGGGCGTCTGCCCCTGACTCCCGAGTCCAGCAGCAAAATATCCGGAGTATGGGACCCAGGCGGTATGACTCCCATATACCGGAAGCTCTACGATCTGAAATAAAGGCAGAGGAGACACTGCAGCCGCAGAATCCCGATTTGGATGCTATACTGAACAGAACACCATAAAAAGGGGACAGACATGAAAATACTATTTCTCGGCGGATCCGGAATTATCAGCTCCGCCTGCAGCGCACTGGCAGTCGAACAAGGCATGGAATTGAGCGTGCTCAACCGCGGCAAGACTCAACTCCGCCCGCTTCCACCGGAAGTCGAGCAAATCAGAGGTGATCTCTTCAATCCGCAGGAACTGAAAACCCTGCTCAAGGGTCGCTACTTCGACGCCGTTGTGCAGTTCATGGCCTTTGTACCCGCTCACATCCAGAACGACATAGATTGCTTTCGCGATATCTGCGGTCAGTATATTTTTATAAGCAGCGCATCCGCCTACCACACTCCGCCGCTCTCCTGGCCGGTAACGGAATCAACCCCGCTGCACAACCCCTTCTGGGAATACTCCCGGAACAAGGCCGTCTGTGAACAGTTACTGCAGACCGAGTACATAAATAGCGGGTTTCCTATGACCATCGTTCGCCCCTCGCACACCTACGATAAAACCCTCATACCGCTGCACGGCGGCTACACCAACATACAACGCATGAAAGCCGGCAAGCCCATAGTCATGCACGGGGACGGCAGCAGCCTCTGGACCCTTACTCACCACCGCGACTTTGCAAAAGGCCTTATCGGTCTGCTCGGCAATGAAAAAGCCCTTGGCGAAGCCGTTCACATTACCTCCGACGAAGCCCTCACCTGGAATGCCATCGCCCAGCTCATGGCCCGTGCCCTTGGCACTGAAGCCCGACTTGTTTGTGCCCCCTCGGAAGTCATCGCCCGCTATGATCGCGAATGGGGTGATGGACTACTTGGTGACAAAACCCACTCCATGGTATTCGACAACAGCAAACTCAAACGCCTCGTCCCCGGCTTCCAGGCCGTAATCCCCTTCCACCAGGGCGTCCGTGAAATAATTGACTGGTATGAACAGAATCCCGAACAGCAGAAAAGCGATCCAGTTCTCGACGCCACCATGGACCGGATTATCGCTGATATGCAAAGCCTCGGAACATAAGCCAGGATGGCAGCACCGCAATTCCCTGCGGCATACTGAATCAGTTACCAACGGGAATGGCGGTAGTGCTTTTGTATTAATTCATTTTTTGTAAGTAGAATTGCAGAGTGAAGTTCAGCATTAGCAGTAATGAGACGGTCAAAGGGATCACAAGTCAAAAATCTCCAGTGCAAGCTCGGAAAAGCGGCTGCGGTCACGTTGATACAGCCAGATCACGACATGAGTATCGAGAAAATCATTGAGGGTTCTGCTTATCGTCCTCTATCTCCTGCATTGCACGCATTGCATCGAACATGTTGGGTACCTGGGTGCCGAATGGAATTGGAGGCTTCTTTGCCTGGGAAGGTGTACGGTTGCGGTTGATTCTCATTTCATCCGGCTCCTGGATCCGCACTTCACGGTAGCGTTTTGCAGGTATATAGTTGCAGGGAATTCCGCGCAGACTGGCCAGTACTTCGTAGACTTCTTCAAGATCAGCGGCGATTTCACACACCGTGTAGCGATAGTAGCTGTCACCGCTTTCCAGTATTTCCTGCATGTCCCTGTTCTGCAGTTCGCTGCCGTCTGCCTCCAGGCGCAGCACATTTCGAAGTCCGCCGTACCAAGCCCTGCCCATTTTCAGCAAACGCGGTATGCGTGAGTTCTCAAGATAATACAGCTCCCAGATGCCAGGCAGTGAAGGCACCCGGGAGTTGATCGTATGTCTGGATACCGGCTCGAGAATCGACCAGTCAATGGTATAGTATGCCTTTTGCTGATGCACCTGTTTGGTGACATGAGGAGGTCTGGGAACGCTATTGCTGTGGAACATATGGTAATGTCCTTTAGTATCGCTGATGCACCGATAAACGGCGTACGGTGTTCTGGAGCTCACGGATCTGCTTTTTCTGGGCTGTAAGGATTTCTATAAACTCCTCTGCGTTGGCTTGAGGGCTTTGACCTCCCTGGCTTTGTGATTCCTGAAGCTGGGCCAGATCGGTTGCTGATTCAAGATGCATCAGCTCAAAGGAATCCTTGTACAGCTCTTTTTCCAGGGGAAGGGTAGGGAATTCCGGAGACTGCACAATCTTCTGGGCAATTCGGTCAACCTCGAAAGCCAGCAGGCTGTCAGGAAGAGCGGTGGTGATCGGGGCATGTGCGCGGTGTGATCCCGCTAGATGGTCATCATGAATCATAAAACCCAGAGCCGTCAGGTCTACGCTCAGATTCTTTTCGGTCAGGTCCCTGAGGCTTTCGGCAATATTCAGGTCATCACTGCTGCGCACCAGATTCAGTACCAGTGAGGGCTGCATCAGCCGGATATAGTGGCCGGCTTTTTTGGCTTGTTCCTTGTCGAACTTCTTCATGTCCTCTATAACCGAAGCCACGGACACCGGGTTGCCGGGGCGGCGTTCCTTTATGGATTTGCGTAGAAAGCGCTCTACTTCTGACTCCCCGGAAAAAGCGCGCATCAAAAAGCGGAATACTGTGTTTTTAAGAAAGCTGTAGGCGTTCAGTACCGCACCTACGTGCGGTGAAGTAACAATTATACCCGAATTCGAGATCAGGAAAAAATCGACCACATTGTTATTAGCCCCCGACCCGAGGTCCAGAAGAATGTAATCAGCTTCCAGTTTTTCGATGTTGCTGATCAGACTTTTTTTCTGCGCAAAACCGATATTCGGAGTGTTGGCCACCAGGACATCGCCGGGAATAAAACTCAGGTTTGTATAAGGAGTAGGGCAGATCAGATCTTCAAAATTCAGCCGTCGGTCGGACAGAAAGTTACCAACTCCAGAATGACGATTCTTGATCCCAAGAGCTGAGTGCAGATTTGAGCCGCCTAGATCCAGATCGATGATGATCGTATCATGACCCAGTTGAGCGAGGCGGACTCCCAGATTGGCGCACAGCTCGGTCTTGCCGACTCCGCCCTTACCGCCTGCAATTGGAATTATTTTGCTTCTTCTGCGTTGTGTTATTACCATATCCCCACCTATATGCTCAATACTACCCGAAATTTGAGGCGAATACCAGTATTCTTTAATAATAATGCTGACAGTGGACATTTGTTGAACTATAGTTAGAGATGTTGTGGGGAAAATGAACGAACAGACCATGAACAGAAATCGCGTCTATGTGATTGATCGTGAATGCTATGTCATCTACATGGGAAAAGCCGATCGCAAGTATCGGCCTTTTCTGCGCATCGGCAGCAGTGCCTTTATTCCCCGGGACATCCGCCGCCATATCGGATCAGTAATTCTTACAGACCGCATGACCGGCAACTACTTCCTTGAAGCTGATTGTCTGGAAAAGCCGGTGTCTCATCACATGCATTATGTTGGCCCGCAGGAGCTGGTCGATGCGGTTCGGCACTTTATCCGTAATGAACAGATCGCCGATCAACCCCTTGGACCTGCCAGTGATGTTGAGAAGGAGGAAGGCGGACGCGTCGTGTTCTATAATGACGGAAATCTGCGTGCCTATCTGGATGGACATCGCCTGTTTGATCTGTTCGAGAGCGAAAAACGGGACCGGCATTCACTGTATCAGCTGCAGCGGATTCACGACATTGTATCTGGAATCCGCGGTGCCTACCGCGAACAGGATCTGACTGGACATGGCTTTGTACTGCTGCCCAATGGGGCACCGATCCTCTACGCCGACGGACAGCTCCAGAGTGTGTATCTTGATGAGCAGACCGTGGAACAGGCTGCATATGCAATGCTGCCCTTGGGCCTGCTGCGTTGTTTCAGCGGGCAGGCCCAGCGGGATACCATTCTCAACTTCTGCAAGTGGCAGAAAACGCGCAGCGCTTCGCTGGATTTTGTACTTGCTCCAGATGCCGAAACAGCAGATCCAGACACCGCAGCAGGGGGGGCCTCTGCATTACTGCAGCTAATGGAGCAGGCAGGTGTGAGCTGTAGACAGGTTGAAGGTCTTCTGTCTGAAGATGAGAGTTCGCAATTAACCTGCCTGCCAAAGCAACCTGGATTGCAGCTTCATGACAGGCTATCGGCTGTACCCGAATGTCTGCTTGATCCTCCGGAAGGGATAGATTGGATTGGAGGATCAGGAGTGCACCCGCCTATGCTGCGAGGGGTACTTTATCGGCTTGACAGGGAAAGCGCCAAAGACGATCTAAATGCTGCCCAGACCTCACTGCAGAGGATGATGGGCAAGCAGGCAAGAGATTTACTTGAGGATTATGCTGAGCTTTCGGAGGGGGGGCGCCGCGATCTGCTGGGCAGCATCTGCGGGACATCTGATCAGCTCGTACAGCTGGCAGTTCGCCTGTGGGCATGGAACCAGCGCTTCCTGGGACAGGAGATTGCAGAAGCCGCGACACTTTCTGAAGAAATTGAATCAGGGCACCGTCTCCTGCCGATGCCGGTGACTGCCTTCATACATCGTCATGGAAGAGCAATCAGTCAGATATTCCTGCCTATAGACGGCATGTCACGCGGTGTACTGGACGCATGTGCCCATGGTCGGGAAAAAGTTGCTGCAGTTCTGGAAATTCCGGATAGACAGAGATATTTTCAATCAGAGAGGGCACGGCTGAGTGATACCCTGCATGAGCTCCTGGCTGCCAGGCATGTTGTTCATGTTGAAGCTCCGGTCAGTCCTGCGAAGACATCGCAGTCAACCGCAGCTGGTGCCGCGACGGGTTCAAGCGATTCTACAGCAGCTGGGGAGAGCATTGGGGTCGCAAACAGTACAACTGCCGCAGAAGAGAATACTGCAGTAGCTGGGGCAGAGCCAGAACGTGGACCTGAAGGACAGTCTGGTCACACACCTGGCCAAAGGCCCGGTAAGCCGGCGCGCAGTAAGGCGACGCACGCTAAAGTAACTGGCGAAGCTGCCAGCAAAGCAAATGTTGACGGTGGTCGGCAGAGGGCAGGGGCGGATCAGCATGCCGGGTTCAGATGGCATCGCGGTCTGAACAGATGGCTCGCGGCAGCTATTCTGCTTCTGCTGATAGGTGCAGTGTTTATTTTGCTGCGGTCACGTACCGGACCGGACCTGACTGAACGGATCGCGACTGGTCATGTAGAGCAGATAGAGCCTGCTGATACCGCAGATCCTGTTGAGTCAGCTGAGATGATTGAGCCGTCAGTTTCCGGGGATTCGGTAGGTCCCGATGAACCCGGTGTTTCCGGGACGGATGGAACGGATGGGACGGCTGCAGATGCAGCAGACCCGGGAGAACCGATGGCCCCGGGCGAACAGACGGCCCCGGGCGACCTGGCGGATACAGGTGAACCGACAGATCCTATTGAGCCTGCCGGGCCGGGTGTGGATCCAGCTGACAGTGAAGAGCGTTCGGCCATGCATGAACCGGATGCGGCCGAGAGCAAAGCAGAGAGCACGGCCGAGAGCAAAGCAGAGAGCCTTCCAGGGAGTGTGCGCGATATAGGTTCAGAGCCTGAGGGTCATCTCTGGTCAATACAGGAGGTGCTGAGAGTAACCAACTGGATTGCCTACAATAACGGCTATGCCCCGATCGGGGAGGCTACCCTGCAGCGCCGTGATCCTGACTGGATCTACCCGGATAACGAGTTCACCTTGCCGGACGGCAGCGTGTACCGGGTCCGTCAGGGAGAGAGCATGTGGTTAATCGCCAGTGGATTTCTGGCTGAGATGTATCGGACTTCTCGAATGGAACGGGAAGAATTCCGTGCATTTATAAAGAGTCTGGACTATACTCAAACAGTATGGCAATGGAATGAGCAATAATTGTCGTTGGTTCGGTTTGCTGTACCGGACGAGCGCTGTGAAATTATTGGGAAGGCGGTTCGCCTTCCACAGTAGCATTAGGATGAGCGATTTCTGAGGAGGAATAATTATGTCAGATTTGACACACAGTCCGAATATTTTTCACCCGACCAAACCGTCTGCCGTCGGTTCCCGTAACAGTTTGGCCCAGGAGGGACGGGATCAGAGGCGTGAATATGAAAATCTTGTTCACGAAGAAACAGAACGGATCATGGATACTCTCCAGTCCAAACTTCCACCCGAGGTTCTGGAAAAGCTGGATATAACCGGCGGCTTGAAGGAAAAGCTGTATAACTACTTTAACCAGAACTATCAGAATATGTTCAACCGGTATATCACCACTACTGAAGACGAGATGGTGAAAAAGATCCGGAACTTTATTGACAAGGAAGAGAACAAATCCCTTGCTCGATATACTCCGAAAGAAATTGCGTCGATGCTCGACGAGATTGCCGGATCAGATAAATTCAATACCGGGGAAATCGAGAAATCGATTGTTAACATGTATGGTCACCTGCAGGGACATATACAGCGTGGTATGAACGACCTGGAGAATGAAACCAACTCACTGCTGCGGCAGAAAACCGATGTTGGTGCATTTATCCGCGGTGAGAATGCATACTCGGTGGTTAAATGTGCTTTCAAGGACAGCGGCCACAAGCCAAAAACGGTTTCTGATGTCAAGCTTTCTGTAAATATTCTGGATTCCGAGCTTATCAGCCCAATTTTCCAGTATCAGGCAACCGTTGAGTTCCTGATCAAGGACCAGATCAGCCGGACAATCACCAACCTTATTGATCAGCAGATCGAGGCCTATCAGGATCAACTGATCGACGAAGGGCGCGAAGAACTGATGGACTCGGAAATCATTTTCGAGAAGATGAAACGGGTTCCTGATT
The DNA here is from genome assembly GCF_054657935.1 of Spirochaeta dissipatitropha. NCBI lineage: Bacteria > Pseudomonadati > Spirochaetota > Spirochaetia > Spirochaetales > Spirochaetaceae > Spirochaeta > Spirochaeta dissipatitropha. The sequence goes on from NZ_BAAHXT010000008.1 coordinate 176,512, forward strand.
TTACCGATGACGATGCAGATGATGAGACATCAAAACGCTACACCTTCCTGGCTAAGGATCTGATGGACAAGATCGAGGGGCTGCGGGCCGAGATCGATCCTAATCAGTTTGACCCTATCAACATCCGGGAAAATCTGAAGAAGATCATCGATATGGAAAATATCCGTAATCGCGGATTCAATACCGTCATCAATTCAATTACATCGATTCTGGATACCAGTAAGATGGGTTATCAGTATGTTGAAAACCTGAAGAACGCCCGTGAACTGATTGTTCGTGAATACGAGGACACCGATCCTTACCAGCTGCCTGATGAGCGCTATCAGATCCGACTGAAATATTACGATTCCGAGCAGCTTCAGCGGGAGCGGGATGCCTATGATCTTCAGCTTGAGTCGTTCCGCCTGGAAATCCAGAAGCTTTATGATGTAGTCGAGCAGACATATCTGAACGGCAGATCACGTTTCAGTGTGACTGATTATGAAGATCTGGCCCGTCGTCTGACCAAGAAAATCAAGAAGCGCCGTGAGGAGCACACCTTCATGGAATCAGGTGATCCTCTGGTGCAGGAAATGCGAAAAACCTGGAACGAGATTACCCGTCTGAAGATTGACGAAACCGAGACCGAACGTCTCAACCGTACATATCTCTATGAAAAGGATCTCTTCAAGAAGATGCTTACTCATATTACGAAGCGCATTGAGGTGCTCTATGATTACCGGAATCCAAGGGAACGGGTAATACTCGATCAGCGGGTTGCATTCTTGCGGAAACAGTTTGATGATTTCGACTACCTGATCAATCCCTATCACATTCAGTCCGGTCTCTTGCTGGATGTAGACATTACCAGCATCAAGCGCAAGAAGTACACCTTGAACAGCATGGCTAATGTGCTCAACGAGTTTCTGCATGGAATCTCAAAAGGCTTCCAGGATGCCGCTTTTGCAGCATTCAAGCGCCGACGTTCTACTGTCCGCGATGACATTACCATGAGCTTCGGTTCAGATTATGAAGACATGAATGAGGATTCCGTCCCCAATGTCTCGTCCCAGCCTCAAAAGGCCAGTACCGGATCAGCGGTCAAGGGACAGGCGGACGTATCTCCAGGAAAAGGAGATATCTCGGGCGATGACCTTCAGGAGCTTTAGGCAATGATTGGAAATCTGGATATTTTATCCCGCAGGGCCGGTTTTAACACCGCCCTGCGCCATTTTAAGGCTGTATCCGGTTTTCTGAAGCCGATCAGCAGCGGCGCTAATCTTGCCGATCTGCTGGCTGATGCTCTGGAAAACGGGACTCTTTCCGAAGAACAGGTTCCGATTGTAGTCAGCGCCTTGCTGGCAGACAAGTTCGAATATGCGGCAGTATCCCGAAATGCCGAATCCATGATTGAAAATGCAGATCAGATCATCGAAAAACTCTGCGGATGGACAGCTCTGCAGATAGTAGTTGTATACGAGCATCCTGAAGCCGGCTCATTTGCGATTAATCCCTGCCGCAAGGAATCATGGGAGCAGGCACTGCCGATTATGCGTGATGAGCTGGTTGTGGTATATGTAGGGTCTGCACGTGGAGAACTTTCCCGGGAGATCCTTCAGGCTGCAGCACAGGATGTGCATGAAGTACTGATTGGACGCGAGCCTGCCGGCAAACCCGAGTATATCGACTCCGGGAAGCAGCCTCCGGCTCAATCGAAGCCGAAGGCTACAGCAGCAGAAGCTGCTCCGAAGAAAAGCAAGGATTATCGAATCACCCCGCGTTATTCGGTGGTGGTAACCAACGAACTGTTCCATAACGGTAATGTCGAAGCCTGGAAACGGATTGTTTCAAGTTACCGTACAAGTTATCCGGACCTTGATGTGCTTATCTATTATGACAACGAACGCATCAAGGATATCAACTCGCTGTTCAAGTGGGGCAAGGTAAAGCATGGAACCCCGATCCTTATCAGCGTTGCCGGGGATCAGATCAAGGATGTCTCCAAATTGCAGCGTTACCTTTTCGAGGGAGCGAGTCCGCGGTTCGAGATGTTCCTGAAGGGCAGTATTGACCAGCCGCTGGAACTCTTCTGAGTGACAGGAGTTATACATGAGTAAGTTTATTTCGTTCGGGACCGGTCGATCCACACAGAAGATCGATCAGCCTATCGGCAGCCGCGGTGAGCGAGCTGTGTCGCTGGCTGAGCTGGATATGCCGATCTGTCCCGGCTTTGTTATACCAAATGAGGGGGTCAAGCTTTGTGCAGAAGATCCCCGCAAGGCAGCAGAGCTGCTGCGCCAGTCCGTTGGCGAGGTTGAGAAGGCTCTGCGCAAGCAGCTTGGCGGTGGTGAGGCTCCGCTGTTATTGAAGGTCGTAGAGAGCCCGATGCTGAATGTGCAGAGTTCGCTACCGTCGGTGCATCATATCGGTCTGACAGACAGCACAGTCGATTTTGTCGCCGAGATGACCGGTGAGAAATTTGCCTATGGGGAATATGCCTTTTTGCTGCGCAGTATTCTGCAGGCGGCTTTGAAAGGCGGGCCGGATGAAACCCGGACTGCTGAGTTGAACTCCTATCTGGATGCTCTGAAAAAAGCCAAAACCAAAGCCAGCATCATAAAAGCAATCGACAAGCATCGTGAGGTGTTGCCGATAGAACTATATACCGATCCCTATTTTCAGCTGCTCCATGTAGTGCAGCTGTTCAATGCTGCCTATGTGCAGAGTCCGACTACCGAGGATTCTGCAGTACAGGTTCAGGCCATGGTATATGGAAATCTGGACAAACGCAGTAGTGCAGGATATCTGTACACCCATCATATAGTAACCGGAGCCGATGAGCTGCAGGGGGAATTCTTTCCGATTTCTTTTGATGAAACTGCCAGCAACGGCAAACAGATAGAGGAGATCGAACCGAATCACCGCGAAGCCCTCATGAAGATTGCCCGTAAACTTGAAGATCATTTCCGGGAGATCCGTTGGGTCCGCTTTGTAATCGAAGCCGATACATTATGGTTGGTCGATCAGGCCTCGGTGCCAAACAAGTCAGCTCAGGCCGAAATCCGCACCCTGCTTGATCTGCAGAAACGCGAGGTTGTTAGCAAGGACTATGTAATTGAAAAAGTAAAACCCGGGCGATTGTCCGAGATACTGCATCCCACTCTGGATGCTACCTCGGTCAAGAGCCTGCCGACGGTTGCCGGCGGTGTTGCCGGTGCAGTCGGAGCGGCAATCGGCCGTGTGTATTTTACTGCCGAGAGCTTGATTACTGCTTACAGGCAGGCGCAGCAGGCTGGTGAGGATACCAATATGATTCTTGCCATGCCCTCAACCTTCGCCGGTGATGTTAAAGCCATAGAAGTAGCCAAAGGGGTGCTTTCCTCCGAGGGTGGCTATGCCTCGCATGCCCCGGTAGTAGCGCGTAGTCTGGGTAAGGTTGCGCTGGTACGTCCGGATGCGGTGTTCCGGAAGAAGACACTGATTATGGACGGACAGGAAGTACATGAGGGTGAGTATATCACCATGAATGTGCCTTATTACGAGGATCCGGTAATCTACATTGGTCAGGGAAGCCTCAGCAAGCCTTCGCTTGAGGATAACTGGCTGACGGAATTCATGGATATTATCCAGGAACGGATTGGAGATATCGATGTGCATGCCAATGCAGACCAGCCCCGCGATGCCAGCCTGGCGCTCCGCTTTAACGCCAGGGGAATAGGACTCTGCCGAACAGAGCACATGTTCTTTGACGATGCCAGAATCAATAGATTCAGATACATGATTCTCGCCGAGAATACCGAGATGCGGATCCGCTTTCTGGACGATCTGCACAAGGATCAGACCGACGATTTTTATGAGCTGCTGAAGATCATGGATGGACTCCCGGTTACTATACGTCTGCTGGATGCGCCGTTGCACGAGTTCCTGCCGAGTGATGATGCCGGCATGAAGGAATTTCTCGCACAGGCCAAAAAGGACGGAGTCGGGCTGACCAAGGCTGCAATAGTGGAGCGCAGTCAGCTCATGCGGGAATTCAATCCCATGCTTGGACACCGTGGTATCCGGGTGGCTATCTCTTACCCCGAGATCTACCGCATGCAGACCCGGGCAATTTTTGAGGCTGGATACCGACTGAAGCTGGAGGGAAAGAATCCCAGACCGGAGATTATGATTCCACTGGTCATGAATCCGAATGAACTAAAGGTAGTAAGGAACGGGAAGAAAATCGAGGGTAAGCATATTCTTGGTATTCGGGACATTGAAGAGCAGGTGCGGGCAAAGTTTGCCTGTGATCCCCTTGAGTACTCGGTGGGTACCATGATCGAGCTGCCGGCAGCGGCGCTCAATGCATCGTCCATTGCCCGATATGCAGATTTCTTTTCTTTCGGAACCAATGACCTGACACAGACCACCTACGGAATCTCGCGTGATGATTTCAACACCTTCTTCTCGGATTATACCGAACTTGACCTGTTGCCGAATAATCCATTCAAGGTCCTGCAGCCGCAGGTGAAGGAGCTGGTTAAAACCGCAGCCTTGAGGGGCCGCATGGTGCGTCCGGATCTCACTCTGGGTCTCTGTGGGGAGCATGGCGCCGAGCCGCAGAATATAGATTTTATTCGTGAAGCAGGACTGAACTATGTCTCGGTCTCACCATACGGAATTCCGATTGCCAAGCTGGCAATTGCCCAGATGAACCTGAAGGGTGGTGCATAGCGGACTCAGAAAATCCGGCAGGGCAGCGGTGATGATGATCCTGGTATTATGATTGCTGCTGTCCCTGTTCCAGATGTTCACAGAGGGCTGAAAGTGCCCGCAGCAGATACAGCTTGATCATGGTTATTGGCACATGGCTGCTCCTGGAAAAGCCCGCCAGAACCAGCATAAAGCTTTTTTCAGCCTGATGCCGGGCACCAGGGCAGATCAGCCCCCCCTCGGTCTTCAGTTCCAGAACCCCGTGGCGTATCGCGGTATCCAGAGCGTTCGAGCCCTGGCGATACAGTCGCTGAGCCTTGCGTTCATCCTCGGCCAGCACCTCGTGGTTCAGAGGTTTAATCAGCATGTTTTCGTAGAAGGCCGCAGCAAAGCCATGGATAGCCCGGGCCTGTCTGTGCTGCAGCGCACTACCTGGCCATTCCAGGGTTTCATTAAGGTCATCTATTGCCGCAGCAAGACTGCGGATCGTTGACCGGTAGCGGTAGCGCAGCGTGCCCTCCTGCCGCAGATAAATGTTGTCCATGCCCAGGGTATAGTAGCTGTGCAGAACGTCCAGCACTGTATCGTAGAGCTTGGCAATTCTGGTCTGCATAGCCAGACTGTAGCCCGAGTCAGGTTCCTGAACAGGTTTATGTTGTGTCCGGGCCCGACTAGTAGTACTCTGTAGGTAGGCAGTAACGGCGTCGTAGGCCTCCGTCAGGCGAACCGTCATTTTATGTGACCATTCACTGCGGTCTATGTTCCGGTCCGGGTGATATTCCTTCAGCAAGCGGCGGTAGGAAGCCCCCGCATCCTCAATGGATGCCCCTTCCGGGAGCTGAAGAAACTGGAAAGCTGTCACGACGTTCATTACACTTATAATATGACAGCATGAGCAGGAATACAATTCCGTCATGCGGAAAAGTACATAAAACTGGAGGATGGAAATGGACAAAATGCTGGATACCTTTACTGCATACAAGAATGGCAAACTTCCGAATCAAAATGGATACATCCTGAGTGTGTTCTATCACGATTCAGCCGCCTATACCCGCTATGAACTGGTCTCCTTTGGAAATGTAAAGGATATATTTGCCAGCGAAGACGGACTGGTATTCCAGGCCGAAGGACGTAAACTCTACGTGCTCGTAGAACCCGCCGGCTGGCCAACCAGTCATATTGAACCTGCGTACCGGACCGATGCCGAGCGCGTACCCTACCGCTTCAAGGAAATGATAGACTTCACCACCGGCCGCCGTGATCACGTGTATATCGGGGCTGAACCCGTAGTCAGCTATACCTCTTTCACCGTGGTCAAACCCACCGGACAGAACGTCTCGTATATATTTTATCCAAGTGATGATGTGAAGAAGGTCATTCTGGAATTCTTCCGCCTTTCTCTCTGGAAACAGACCCGGGTTCCCCAGAGCGATGCCCGCCGGGTACTCGAACCAATCGGCAAGGTATTCGACAAGATGATAGTGGATGAGGGCGGATTTCATTAGGCTTGCTTGTTGATAGAGCCTAAATATCAATGTTGATAGATTGGAATCCCGAATAGTTTCAATTTTCATGGATTTCATTCCTGATAAGTTGTACTATTAGGTCTGAGGGATGAGTCATGATAGAACGAAGTAAAGCCGATGATCTGCGTGCTTCCATAGGAAAAAACAAGGCTATTATTCTTTTGGGAGCCCGGCAGACCGGAAAAACCTCCCTGCTGAATATGCTCTTTCCCCCTTCACGGGATGACGTACTGTACATGAGTGGTGATGATGCTGATGTCAGGAAACTGTTCGAGACGCTTACCGCAGAACGGCTGAAGATGTACCTCGGAAAAAAACGCATGCTGGTTCTGGATGAGGCGCAGCGTATTACAGACATAGGACTGCGGCTGAAGCTGATTACCGACCAGATCCCCGAAGTACAGGTAATTGCAACCGGTTCCTCCTCCTTCGATCTGGCCAACAACGTCAACGAACCACTTACCGGCCGCAAGCGTGAGTATCACCTGTATCCCCTTTCCTTTGCAGAGATGGTGCACCATCATGGACTGCTGACAGAAAAGCGACTTATCCCCCATAGACTCATATTCGGCTCATATCCGGAAGTGGTCAGTACCCCCGGTGAAGAGAAGGTCACTCTGAGAGAAATCTCCCAAAGCTATCTCTACAAGGATGTATTGTCATGGGAGCAGATTCAAAAGCCGGAAAAACTGGAACGTCTGCTGAGGGCGCTTGCTCTGCAGATAGGCTCGCAGGTTTCATATTCCGAGCTTGCACGCTTGTGCGGACTTGATGCCAAAACGGTCGAAAAATACCTCTGTATTCTTGAACAGACATATATCGTGTTCCGGCTATCATCCTTCAGCCGAAATGCCCGCAATGAACTGAAGAACAGCCGGAAATTCTACTTCTATGACAATGGAATCAGGAATGCGGTGCTTGCCAATTTCAGCCAGATAGAAAGTCGTCAGGACGCCGGCAATCTGTGGGAGAACTGGCTGGTATCTGAACGCAAAAAATTCACCGATGCTCAGGGTTTGTGGCTCAACTCCTACTTCTGGAGAACCAAGGAACAAAAAGAGATTGATCTCGTCGAGGAATCCGACGGGGTGCTCACTGCCTGGGAGTTCAAGTATTCAGCGCAGAAGCGGGTGAAGTGCCCGGCAGCATTCGCTTCCGCCTATCCGGATGCCAAATTCAGGGTTATTCATCCGGATAATGTAGAGGAATTTCTGCTGCTTAATAGCCACCCGTCAGAACGAAACTCTGTATATTCTGTGTGAGTATCTACACCAACATGGCAGATCTGCCATGTTGGTGTGGGCGCTTCCAGATCGGTTATAGATTTTTGTCATGTGACTACTTCCTATTGTGCTTCACAAGCGCAATGCTCTCTACTTCCACGCCGACCTCCTGCCGCAAATCACCCAATCACGAACCAGAAAAATACAGAGGTTTATCGATGGATCCTGAAGTATTGCAGGCCAAGCTTGAGACGCTTTCACGTTGTGTTGGCAGAATAGAGGAAAAAACCCCTTCCGCTCCCTTGGGCTGAGATATCGCTATGCGAATCTCTATGCCCCCCCGCAGTATTCGTCTCCAGTGATTCGGTAGACACTGTTGAATCAGCAATCAGACGTGCTTGCACTTGCAATCAGACGCATGTAGTGGCATGAGTGAACCGCGGTTTAGGATCAGAACTCCAGCAAAAATCTCCAGATCGGCACAACTCGAATAATACGTCCCTCTGTCTCGATAGTCTCGCTTTGATTGCGGGTTACAATGCAGCCTTCCGGAAGTTGCTGTTCCAGCATCGCCTCCCGCAGCGAGGATATCTCTCGATTGCGGGTTTTTTCTTCCTGCATGGTTTCACAGACCTGAATAAGCCGCTTATCGGTTCTGCCAATCAGAACAATAAAGTCGACTTCCCTGCCTGTTGTGGTACGGTAGTAGAATATATCTGCTGTTTTACGACGCAGTGCCGAAAATACGAGATTCTCGAGCAGATGCCCTGAGTTCACAAGAATACCGGATGATATGGATGTCACCATGGCATGATCAATGCAGTAGATCTTCTTCGGGTTGACCTTACTCCTTGCAAATGATGCGTCATATAGACGTACGGAGAAAAGAAAGTAGCTGTCTTCCAGCCACTCAATGTACTGCCCGACAGCTGACTTCTGGAGCTTGTGATCCAGTGACTTCAAAAAACCGTATACACGGTTAATCGAATACAGCGATGCGGTATTATCTATTAGATGGAGGGCGAGATCGCGCAGGGCCTTGGGGTGGGCTATGTCATGTCGTTCAACAAGATCCCTGTACAGAATACTCTGAAAATACTCCTGATGAATTTTCACTCTGAGTGTATCGGAAACACCAATCAACTCCGGAAAACCGCCGTTTCTCCAGTAGTCTTCAACACAGTTCTGAATGCGAAGCCGTGCCTGGCTTGTAAGATGCTCCGGTACAGCTACACCTTTGGCATCAAGAAACTCCCGGAATGAAAAGGGAAACATCTCCCAGGATATGGAGCGACCACGCATCTGTGTTGCAATGTCGCGTGAGAGCATCTCTGCTGCATAAAGGTTGATTTTCCGCTCCTGCGTACACCAATACACAGAGTTGAACGATTTCCAGCCAGTTAGCTGGCAATCTGGAACGAAAACAGTCCGATTTTATCTTTTATGAGCAGAATAGCCGAATGCAGCACCCGTACTGAGTTATTGGTCCAAGGCCTGCGTTACGAGCTACTGAGGAGCTGAATCTTGCAGGATGTCACCATGGCATGATCAATGTAATACATCCCCTCACAAGGGAGGGGGGCAGCCCCCCTGCCTCCAGCCCGGCCCATCAGAGAATCGCTGCGCAACCGTGGCACGCTCCCATCGCACCACGCACATCAGCCCGGATCCGGCTGATCGGGCTCTGTCCCCGCCGCCCGGCCGGACCCGCCGGTCTTCCGTCACCCCCCTGTAACGATATAACCTTTATATCCAGGTGTACTATCTGCATGCACCCGCTGAAATTGATTAGCAAGATGTAAAACACCCTCCATGCCTCAATTGGACAAGCAAATCAATCGCTGTATAATATTGATATGGAGGGCTTGCGTGGGTATACCAAAGCACAAAGCCGGACTGTTTACCTACGCCGATTATCTGACCTGGCCGGATGATGAGCGCTGGGAACTGATTGGCGGGGTGGCGTACAGCATGAGCCCGGCCTCGAACCGCCTGCACCAGCAGATACTTGGTCGGCTTTACCGTCGTCTGGCCGAGATCACCGATCGCGGCAGCTGCGAAACCTATCTGGCGCCCTTCGACATTCGCCTGAGTGAAACCCCTGAATCACCTGAAGCTCCGGGAGCGTCGGAAGTGCCGGGAGCGCCGGAAACCATAACCACCGTTGTGCAGCCGGATATATCGGTGTTCTGCCGGCCGGAGGTTCTGGATGATCATGGAGCCAATGGTGCCCCCGACATTGCTGTCGAGATTCTTTCGCCCGCGACCAGCCACAAGGACCAGACCGAAAAGCTTGCACTCTACGAACGCCACGGGGTACGTGAGTACTGGCTGGTAAACGGCGAGTCGCGCTTTGTTATGGTCTACCGCCTGGGTGACCATGGCCGCTACGGCAAGCCCGACTACTATAACGACGACGACCATGTCCTGAGCAGGGTTTTAGACGGGGCGCAGATTCCGCTGTCCGGGTTTTGCTGACATCATTCTTTTACGCTTCAATCACGCTTACTACAACCCGGCGTTCGCTACGGGGCCCGTCAAATTCGCAGAAGAATATATTCTGCCAGCGTGAAAGTCCCAGCATACCACCGATCAATGGAATCGACTCACTCGGGCCGATGAGTCCAGCCTTGAGATGGCTGTCACCGTTCTGTTCATGCATATCCCGGGCATCATGCTCCCACACCCCCCGCGGAATCAGATTTTGCAGGAACCGGATTACATCGCTTTGAACACTGTCATCCCAGTTCTCCTGAATCATAATCGCTGCTGTCGCCCCCTGGGCATAGACCGAGCATAAACCGCTGTCAATCCCGGAATCTGCAACCGCCCCCTGCACCAGATCGGTAATATCGTACAGCCCCTCACGGGCATCGGTCGGAAAGGTAATAGTGATCTGCATGTGTATATTGTAGCGTAAGAGCGGGGAGTTCGGAAGAGTGGGGTGGGCTGTCTCATGGTGTCTTCCGGAAGGGAAATTCACTCGAATTCGACCGTAGATCTGCCGAGAATGGAAGCAAAGCGTGGTATGGTGTATATTAATGATATATGCAGTCCCGCTGCCCCAAGGAGCCCGTGTGATATCATCTCCATGCAAAACAGAACGTGAAATAGAACACCAAGCAGATTCACAGCTGGTACGATCACTGCAAAACCGTGCCGGACAGAAGCAGCGGCAATCTCATGCCCTGCCTGCTGCCCTACGGCATATAGCCGGATGGTGTGTACTTGCTGTTTTGTTTGTCATGCTGCCGGCGGGGGTGTGGGGGCAGAGTCGCATGCCGGCGAATCCGGATGATTATCTATTCGCGGCTTATAGAGCAGCAAATGACTATTATGGTGACTATGACAAGGTAACAGTCATTTTTTTTGAAGTAGATTCTGACTATTCTGATCCTCTGTATTTTGGGATTTATGACCCAGGTATGGATGAGGATGATAACCCAGTAATACCGACTCCTGTTTTTGGTGATATGTGGTACCGCGTATTTGGGGGTTCGGGTGCATATACCGACCCAAGCAGTCGGCAGTTGAGTTACATTGATGATGTAAGTGCTGCATCCAGCGGTGGAACTATGCTGTATGAACTTGCTATACCGCGTGAGCAAACCGGAGATTATAACAATGCCTGGTTTTATAGCCCAGCAATATCACCAGGTCAAGGAGAACTTGTCGGCAACAAACGAATTTTCAAGTTTGTGGTTGTAGCAGCCAAAGATCCTGATGAAGTAGATGAGTTCACTCGACTTGATGATGATTTTTACAACACATATCAGGTTGCGGTTTCCTCATCCAATATTGGATCACCAAGTGAAATCCCGGATGTTCGGGCTTTCGCTTATTCATTACCGGTATCCCTGGAGGGGACAGTTTCCAATGGAACAGACTGGAGCATATATCCGTTTATTCCTGAGGGAACACCAATCAATAATTATGTGCGTCCACATAGTTTTGATGGTGATTACCGCGCAGGAAATACGAATGCTACCACCAGTGGATTTGCCTGGACACTGGAGAGGTGGGACGGCACCGATTATTCATTAGCTGGGCCGGTAAACGTAAGTGGGGACGGTGTAAATACACCTGGTCCCGGTGCTACTGTTGGAGGAGGGCAGCACCCGGACGCTCAAAATGGCTATCAGATAACAACCACTGACTTTACTAATTACACCTGGCGTTTTCGCATGCGTGGAGGTGGTGAAAGTGGAGCGACAGAGCCCAATGGAGCTGACATCTGGGCATCAATCGATGCAGGCATAGCTGATCTTGCTATTGGTGATACTATTAATGTAGGTGGAGGAACTCCCATACGGCTGTATGCCGCAGAGTATGCTCCCTCACAAGCCGATAGTGCCATAATTATACCTTCCGAAGATTCCATTCTCGCTGAAGAGACCCTGAATCTGACGCTGCAAATTGTTGATGCTGAGGGTAATTCAGTTCCATATGCCAGGAATGTACGCATTGAGGCAAGCGGCGGGGACACTCCAGTAATAAATGCTGCGAGCGCAACAGAAATCATCACTACAGACAATAATGGTCTGGCTTCCTTTACACTGACTTCCGGTGAAGGATCTGTGACTCTAAATGTGTATACCGATGGAAATGGTGGCGCTGATAATTTTGGATCCGGAACGGGAACCGGGGGAGTTTATGAGTTTGTTGTTGATCCTGAGCCTACCTTAAGCAGTGCTTTAAACATAACAGGTACAGCAGGCAGTGTTATTGACTTACCCGATATCGTTATCTCAGCCAATAATGGAACCCAAATAACTGCTACTAACGATTTGAGAATAAGAATTCCGGCAACAGTTGATGCAATTTTCGATAGCAGTGTGGATGAGCCTATATTAACAATGAGTAATGGAGCCGGGACCGTGAATGCTGTAGTGAATTATGCAGCTGACGGTGGTGTAGATGATAAAGTCGTGATTATTGATGTTACTGCGGACTTCGCTGCGACAGCACAGCTTACCATATCGGGTTTACAGCTTATTGCTGCTGGGCAGTCATCTGGCAGTCTGGATCTTTCATTCAATGGAAGTTCGGCAGATACCGACTTTTCTGTTGTTGACGATAAAATCATCACTATTCAACCTCAGGTGTATGTCTGGGCTGGTGGAGGAACCGAAGCCTGGGCTCTGGATTCTAACTGGGAAGGTGGGGCAGCCCCTGTTGCAGGGGCGAATGTCAGAATTCCTAACGCTGCTGCACCATACCCTATTGCTACAGCGGGGACCCTCGAAACAGGAGATCTGGAAATTCAATCGTCTGCCAGTCTGCGATTGAATGGAGCAGCAGGGCTCACAGTCAACGGAACGTTCGTAAACTCCGGAATACTTATTCTTCGTGGAGATGAGACCCTTAATCTTACATTGCCTGTCAGTTCGGGAACTGTGGAATTTAATAGTGCTGCTGGTACGTATACTTCCTGGGCTGGACTAACAGAGTTCTATAATTTGAGGGTAGCTGGAGGAACGTATAGTCCCACAGAAAATATAATCGTCAATGGTTCCTTTCTGCAATCCGAGGGAACAATTAACGCTGGTGCTACAACCTGGGATATCAGGCGGAACTGGTCAAGAAGTGACGGGACATTTAATGCTGACACTTCAATTGTGCAGTTCATTGGCACCCAGTCCTCGACGCTGGCAAATAATACTACCTTCGGTACGTTTCGCGTAAATACTCCAGGGAAACTAATGTATTTTACTGCAGGCACTGAACAGACAATGGCTGCCCTGGAAATTACTGGATCTGCATCTTCATTGGTCAGGCTAAGGAGTACGGGTGCCGCGGCCTATACCCTTACTCCAACAACTGACACTGTGAATTATGCCGATATTCAATGGTCAACAGTTACAGGTGGTGCCACTGCAAATTTTTCAGTGGACGGTGGGAATAATGGGATTGCTCCAGATAACTGGACATTCGCGTCAAGCTTGAGGACATGGAATGGTGCCGGTACCGACTGGGAAACTGCTGCTAACTGGACACCGAATGGCGTTCCGGCTGAAGGTGATTATGTAATCATTCCGGTGCGTACGAATAATCCTGTGTTGACTGCTGATACAGCCGACTTACAGGCTTTAACAATTGAATCTGGAGCAGTTCTTGATGCTGCAGGATTGGCACTTACAGTTACCGGAACAATTACAAATAATGGTACCATTACTGGTGTATCTTCATGGCCCAATGAATCCATAAACGGTACCATAAATAGTAATAATGTTAATCTTGCCTTTTCATCTCCTTTGGTATTAACAGGTAATACGACTATCGATACCGGCACAGGGACTGTTTCCTTCAATGCAGCTGCTACCGTAAATGGTGCACATTCACTGACGGTTAATTCAACTGGAGCAAAATCGTTTGCTTCGATTATTGGAGAAGAGGCGGAAAAACCTACTTCGTTTACTGTTTCCGGTTCGGGAATTGCCACCTTTTCTGCTGCATCTTATACATTTTCTGGTAACACCACTGTAATATCCAGTCCAGCAGTTTACTCGGCCAGCACCACCATTTCCGATCCGGATTCTATAACATTCGAAGATACAGTTACTATTGAGAACGGAGTAGTACTCACGTTGGAGACTCCTATCGTTGATTTCCAGGGTACGGTAAGCGGGCAGGGAAGTTTGGCTTTGAGGCCCTACTCTACTCCCGGTGCTCTGGAACTAAACGGAGCGGCAAATATTGGACAGACAGGCGGGCTAACCCTCGGTAATGCAGCTGATCATACGATTTCGGTTGTTGGGTCGGGGCTTAGTTATACTGCTGCAACTACAACTGTTGCTGGAACTGTACAGACATCGGATCAGCAGATGGAACTGGGTGCGGTGACTCTTGCCGTGAACTCCTCTCTTCAGACAGGTGGTGGCCCTCTTTCTCTTGGTGCTGTGGACGGCGGATTTAACTTTTCCATAGATACAACCGGCGGAATCGGAACAGGGGCAATTACTTTCAATGGTGCAATTGGCTCAGGAACACCTGTTACCGATCTTTCCATTACGAGCAAGTCGGGCGTAGCGCTACCTGTGATCACAACACAAACCATTGGAAATATTCTCGTCTCTGCGGCTGGTGGAGACATTACTGATGCAGGTACTCTTACCATTGTAGGGACATCCAGCTTTTCTACTACAGCTGGTAATCACTCAATCATTCTTGACTCTGCATCGAGCTTTGGCGGTGCTGTCAGCCTGAATCCCAATGGGATAGGCAGTGCAACCTTAACAAATGTGAATGGTGCATTGGTTCTTGGGGAATCTACTGTGGGTGGAAACCTTGAAGTATCCAGTTCTGGCGGAATGACCCAGACAGGTATTTTGAGTATTACCGGAACAAGCACCATCACCTCCACAGCACTAACACAGGATATTAACCTTGCTACCCAGGCGAATGTGTTTGGTGGTGACATTACGGTAACGGGTAATGGGAATGTGCAGGATCTCTCGCTGCGCAACGACAGTGGCGCAGCTGGTATGCCAACAGTTCCAACGGGCATGCGAAATGTGGTGTTGATTTGGAATAACAGCGGTTTATCAGTGCCAGCTTTGACTTTGACCGGGAGTCTGGAGGTTGATGCTGGGGGAGCAGTATTTATTACTGGTGGTATAGTAGCCCCTGACGGGTTTAGTAGCAGTGGAACAAGTTTTGACAATACCGGTGGAACGATTACGACCACGGACAATGACATAGCGATAAGCCACAGTGGAGCGGTGACCATAGGAGCTGCGTTAAGTAGTGGTAGTGGAGTCGTCGACATAGATTCGAGTGGATCGACGGTGGCGTTGAATGCCCCGATTGATGTGAGCACCGGAACGGTAACGATAGATTCAGATGGCCTGACGACTGTGGCGGCAGCCGGAGACATTACAGCTACTGGGGCAGCGAGTGTGAGCTTTGGAGCTACCTTGACCGGAACGGTAGAGACCGCCGGAGATGTAGTGACAGCTGGAGGAGCGGTGAGGTACTACCGGGCGGTAGAGCTTACTGGAAATGTTTTAGTAGATACGACAAGTGGCGGAGGGGTTGCTACTGGAGCGAACATCCAGTTTGACGGAGCGATTACCCGGGATGGAACAGCACGGAATTTAAGTCTC